>CAYPYM010000043.1:0-11167 GCA_964414435.1 uncultured Ignavibacteriales bacterium
AGCCGGCGGCGCAGCACAGGACCGCGGCGACGTCCGTGCCGTAAACGCTCCAGCGCTGGCCGCGGGTCGATTTCCGCCGGACAAGACGATTGGTGATCAGCAGGATAAAGAGCGGGCCGAGGAAAAACATCACCCCGGGGTTGCGGTAGAGCCGGTAAACCAGGCGTTTTGACCGGGGGGCGGCGCGGTATTCTTCAACCGTCATCATCCAGACATCGCCATGACCGCGTTTGTCGAGATTGGCCGAGGTCGCGTGATGTTTGGCGTGACTGGCGTGCCAGTAAGCGTAGGGGGTGAAAGTCAGGAGGCCGAGAAGATTCCCGACAAGGCTGTTGGCCCGGCGCGATTTGAAGAACGAACCGTGACCGCAGTCATGGAAGATGATAAAGAGCCGGACGAGGAAACCGGCGGCTACGAACAGGAGCGGGAGGGTCAGCCAGTAGGAATACGGAAAAAGCAAGAGGGCCAGGCACCAGAGGGCGAGATAGCCGGCGAGGGTGCTGCCCAGTTGCCAGACACTGCGGCCGAAACTGGGCCGCTGATATTCGGAGAGTTGTCGGGTGATTACGGCTTCCCCGGTGTCCCGGCGGTGCGGTGTGTCAGCGGAATTCATGTTTCTTCGATCCTTCGACGAGGGGTTCAGGCGGCTTCGCCGCCCTGATTCGGGACACTCCAAGAGGCAAAGGTCGGCCCCGCGTTTTGTCGCGGGGCCGGTCGATCACTGCGAGTAGTTTTTGTATCAGGCGTGCTGCTGCCGGCGGTTCCGATCTCGATACCGGCGACTGTCGCGGCCGTGCGAATCTGAGCGGCGGGCGGACGCGTCGCGGCTGCCGCCGGCGGATGCGTGTCGGCCCCGGGAGCGGGCGCTGTCGACGATGAGCGACCGGCCGTCGATCTCACGGCCATTCATGGCCGTAATGGCGGAGCGGGCGTCGGTTTGGGACGGCATCTCGACAAAACCGAATCCGCGGGAGCCACCGGTGGTGCGGTCGGTTATGATCGATACCGACGCGACCGGGCCATACGGCTGGAAAAGCGAGCGGAGATGTTTGTCATCAATAGCGAAGGGAAGGTTGCCGACAAAGATGCGGACGGTATCGGCGTTGGGGCGATCGTTGGTCGAGTCTTGCCCGCTCGGGCGGGTGTGCAGCCAGGCGTGTTTGAAATTGAGTGCCACTCGGGCCAGACGGCCCAGCACGGTGCGATAGTCTACCATGAGCGCTGGTTCCCTCCGCCGCGATTATCATTCCGGGGGCGTGCTTCGTTGACGCTCAACGCCCGACCGTCGAGTTCGGTGCCATTGAGGCCCGCGATGGCCGCTGTCGCCTGATCTTTTGCGGGCATTTCGACGAAGCCGAAGCCGCGCGATTCGCCGCTGACACGGTCTTTGATGATATTGACCGTGGCCACTTCGCCAAAGCTCTCGAACGCTTTGCGAAGGTCTGATTCCGGCGTTTGACCGGAGAGGTTTCCGACGTAGATATTCACTTGGTTCTCCAAAGTTGACCGGGTGTCGCGGCCGGGCGCTCTTTGCGGGGCCGGGGCAGTCGGTCTGGTTCTTGCGCATCATTGCGCTTCTGTCGCCGGATTAAAGTTTTGACAAGGGTTGAGTCTTGGACGCAAGACTTGAGAAAATATTAACTGGGGACATGTGTCTGTTGTACCATTATGTCGACATTTTTGGTCCAAGTCAACACATTTATATGATAGATTCATTCCGAGGGCTGCCTCCCCGGACCGGTGTCCGGATACCTTAGCCCATGAACGCCAAGGGGTAATGCCTCCTGTCCGCGGACCGAACGGCGCCGGAATCAGTTGACATCGGTCCGCCGGGGAGCGTCTTTGAGGCATGGGTATGTTCAGGAGACTGTTCGGCGGCGAACCCAGACCGGGCAAGCCGGTCAATATCTCGGACGAGGAATTCGAGACCGAGGTGCTCCGCTCCGAGATTCCGGTGGCGGTCGACTTCTGGTCGTCGACCTGCGCCCCCTGCCAGGTGATGGCCGGACTCCTCAGCGAACTCGGGCCGCAACTGGTCGGACTTGTGAAAATCGTAAAGGTCCGGGTCGATCGTCACGCCCAGGCGGCGACCCGGTTCGGAGTGCGCGGCGTTCCGACCGTGATGCTGTTCAAAGACGGCAAGGTGGTCGATTCGATCGTCGGCCTGCTGCCGCTCAATCCACTGCGGGAGAAACTCGAACATCTTGCCGGCGGCTCCGGGGAGCAAGAGGCGTGAGCACGGCAGACTATGCTCCGTTACGCGCGGCTATCTTGATTCTCTTCTTTGCCTGACTGGTGCCCGTGGTTGTCTACACGATCCGGGTTTCGCGAGGGGTCAGGGGTTTGTGGACAAATCTCCGGAGTTACGTCGTTTTCTACATGTGTGTCTTCGCATTGATCATCTGGGTGCTCCACCGGTTCGGGAAGCTCTGAACGCCACTGCTCTCGAAATCCCCTTGCGCAATATCCGACCGCTCCATTTACTACCCCATGCACCACGAACCGATCAATATCACCGCCGATTCGAGTGATCTCCCATGCTGATCCGGCTGCTCCTCATCATGACCGTCTGTTTCTGGGGCTGGTCGTTTGTCGCCACCAAGATCTGTCTGGACTACATGACCCCGCTTCAGGTGATCGGGCTGCGCTACCTGCTCGGCCTGCCGATCATGCTGGCGGTGCTGATCGGCAAGCGGCGGCGTTTCGCGATCGAGCGGCGGGACTGGCCGACATTCGGCTGGGCGGCGGCGGTGATCACGCTGCATTTCCTCATCCAGGTCACCGGCATGCAGTACACCTCGGCCACCAACACCGGCTGGCTGATCTCGGTCACGCCGCTGGTTCTGGCGGTGCTGTCGTTTATTTTCCTCAAGGAGCGAATCTCGTGGCGGGCGATCGCCGGGATCTTCGTCGCCACGGTCGGGATCCTGCTGCTCGTCTCGCGCGGGCACCTGCTCGAACTCGGCTGGCTTCAGAGCAAGGGCGACTGGCTGGTGTTTCTCTCGGCCCACACGTGGGCGATCTTCACGATCCTCACGCGCGACCTCTCGCGCAAGTACCCGCCGCTGGTCGTGTCGTTCCTGATCCTGGCGCTCTCGGCGGTGGTGATTGTCGGCGGGATGGCGCTGTTCTCGGACTGGCATCGGCTGGCTCATCTGCCGCTCGAGCCGGTCCTTGCGATTCTGTTTCTCGGGGTGTTTTGTCTCGGCCTGGCGTTCTGGTTCTGGCAGGAGGGGGTATCGCATCTGGGCGCGGCGCGGGCCGGGTTCTTTCTGTATCTCGAGCCGGTCGCGACGACCGTGCTGGCCGTTCCCTACCTGGGGGAGAAGTTCGGTGTGTTCGCGGCGCTCGGCGGGGGGCTGGTGCTGGCGGGCGTGTTCCTGGCGGAGCAGCGAATCAAGCTCGGACGGCGGGTCGCGGCCGGCTTGAAGCAGTAGGAGCCCTTTGAGGCGTTCGCATGGCCGATGCACCGGTCGATGGTGGTCCCCACCGACGTTTACCCGACAAAGTTACGTCGCTGAATGGCCTTACACGGTAAAAGGGTTGGGAGGGGCCGATCCTGTCCGATAACGAATACAAGAGGATCCGCTTTGCCAAGATAGGCTGGCTGAGGCCGGCCAGACTCGCCGTGGACCGGCCGGCCGGGAATCGGATTGACAAAACCCGGATTTGCGGTATCTTTGTTCTTATGACATAACATACAGGAGGAGTTGATTTGCCTACCCAGGGATTCCGCCGAACCCTCGCTGCCTGTGCGCTGACATCGCTGGTAGCCCTCACTATTGTACTAACCGCCAGTCCCGCCACAAAAGCCATGCCGGCCTCGCCCGAACTGATCCAGCAGCTCAAGGCGTCGGGCCAGCTTCAGAAGTTCGCCGACCGAATCGCCGCCGCGCGCATGCGCGGGGTCGAACGGCCCGATCCCAATATCACGTACTCCCGTGACGTTCAGGGGCAGGCTTTGTCCTACAATCCGAGCGCACCGGACACGTTCCGCGTTCTCGTGATCCTGGCCGACTTCTCCGACAACCCGGCCTCAGGCGGTCTCGTCTATGGCCAGCCATCGGATTTCCAGCACCTTCTCTTTTCATACGACGATAATGACAATCATTATTCGATGGCCGAGTTTTACCAGGACAACTCCTACGGCAACTTCGTGATGCAGGGTACGGTGGTGGGCTGGGTCCGGCTGCCCCAGACGTATGCCTACTATGTGGACGGCCAGAACGGATTCGGAGCGTATCCGCAGAACGCGCAGAAGATGGCCGAAGACGCTGTGTTGGCGGCCGACGGCGCGGTCGACTATTCGCAGTTTGACGGCGACGGCAACGGCTGGGTCGACGGCGTGTTTATCGTGCACGCCGGCACTGGCGCCGAGCAGACGGGCAGCGACTACGAAATCTGGTCACACAAATGGAATCTCCGCACGACGCTCAATCTCGACGGTGTCGGGGTCTCCTCCTACACGACCGAGCCCGAGGAGAATACCAGCTACGGCCTGACCACGATGGGCGTGTTTGCCCACGAATACGGCCACTTCATCGGCCTGCCCGACCTGTACGATACCGACTACTCCTCGTCGGGAATCGGCGACTGGTCGCTTATGGCGGGGGGAAGCTGGAACTACGGCGGCCGCTACCCGGCCTTTTTCGATGCCTGGTGCAAGTCGGCGGTGGGCTTCCTGACTCCGACCAACGTGGCGACCAGCACGACCGATGTCGACATACCGACCAGTCACGACAACCCGGTGGCCTATCGCCTCTGGGCCAACGGCGCGGTCGGCAATGAGTATTTCCTGATCGAAAACAGACAGAAGGGAGCGACCGATCTGGGCATCCCCGGGTCCGGTCTCCTGATATTCCATATCGATGAGAGTGTGGGGGGGAACTCCAACGAGAATCACCCGAAGGTGGCGGTGGAACAGGCCGACGGCCTCTTCCAGCTCGAGGCGGGCGCCAACCAGGGTGACGGCGGCGATATCTGGTCAACCGCGACCAAGGACGCCTTCGACGATCTCACCACGCCCAACACGCGCGACTACAACGGGCAGAAGACAAAGACGGCGGTGTGGGGAATCAGTGCTTCCGATTCGGTCATGCAGGCCAGTTTCGATGTCGCCTACTCGCGGCCGCGGTTCGAGATTCTCAGCGGCACCTTCTCCGACGCCGAGTACGGCAACGGCAACGGCATCGCCGAGGCGGGTGAATCGCTCACGTTCTCGTTCAATGTCTCCAACCTCTGGCTGACGGCTGGCAACGTTACCGGCACGCTCAGCTCGGACAACAACGATATCGTCTTTACGACGCCGACCGTGAACATCGGCACCGTGACCGGCGAGGGGGGCACCGGCAACAATAGCGGCAATCCGATCGTTTTCGAGGTCCCGGCCGATTTCACGCCGTGTATCGATTCGTTCTTCCTGACGGTCGACTCGGATATCCCCGGCGGCGCCAGGACTTTCGGATTCGAACTGCATATCGGTGATCCGACCGTGCTCGTGGTCGACGACGACAACGGGGCGAGCTACAACGAGGCGCTCGAGAACATCCTGTTCCGGCGGCGGGTGCCGTTTGACGTTTACTCCAAGGCCGACTCCGGCTCGCTCTCCTCGGCCGACCTGCTGCCTTATACGACGGTCCTCTGGCTGACCGGGGATGCCCGTCCCAACATCCTGAGCGCGGCCGATGTCAGCGCCATGCAGGCGTTCCTCGACAACGGCGGCAATCTGTTCCTGACCGGTCAGGAGATCGTCAAGCAGCTCAATACCGACAACCCGACTTTCCTGAACAACTACCTTCACGCCAGCTACGACGCCGACGTGTTTTATCCCTTCATGTATGGCGCCGCCGGCAGCGATCTTGGCGATGGCCTGAAATTCCGCTTCGTCGCGCCGGCCAACCAGACCGACCCGCAGACCATGACGCCGATCAACGGCGCGGTGACCGAATATACGATTTCGGGCGGCGCCACGACGGTACTCTCGTACGCCGGCTCTTACAAACTGGTGCTGATGTCATTCGGGTTCGAGGCGATCGCCGATGAGTATGTGTCACAGGGGTGGGCGTCCAGGGATACGATCTTCGCCCGGATCGCCGACTTCTTCGAGCCCGACACCGCCTCGCTGAATCCAACGGTCTCGCCGGCCGCGGTGCCGGGACTGGATCCGATTACGCACCTGACCAACCACACACCGACCTTCGCCTGGTCGGTCGACGACACCACCGGCGCCCCGGTCACGCAGTACGAGATCCAGGTCGGTACGGGCAGTCTCTGCTATAACTGGGACAACATGTGGTCGCCCGGCGTTTTCAGCGGTTCCGATACCGAAATCGTCTACGCCGGCCTTCCGCTCGAAGACGGCCAGAGCTATGTTTTCCGGGTGCGCGTGTTCAACGGGACGACCTGGTCGGCCTGGAAGGCGACTTCGTTCCACATGAACTCGGTGGGCAATCCGGGTCTGCTGGTGCAGCCGGCGATCGGTTCGATCTCGGCTACCGCTACGCCGTTGCTGAAAGTCACCAACACGGTCGACCCGGAGGGCGATGTCCCGACGTACGAGTTCGACGTGTACTCCGACGAAGCGATGACCAATCTCGCCGCGAGCGCAAGCGGCGTCACCCAGACAACCAACCAGACCGGCTGGACGGTTAATCCGGCGCTGCCCGAGGATGGCGAGTTCTGGTGGCACGCCCGGGCGTTCGACGGTTACGAATACACGGACTTCTATCCGACCGGGAGCTTTTTCGTTAACGCCGTCAATCAGGCGCCGCTGGCGTTCGACCTGGTCGAACCGCTCGACAGTTCGAACGTGCTCGATACGTTCCCGCGTTTGACGTGGCTCCCGGCGACCGATGTCGATGCCGGCGATTCGGTCCACTACACGCTCTGGACCTCGACCAGTCCCGCGTTCGCCGGCTATACCGAGACGGCCGACCTGCCCGACACGTTCCGCACGCTCACCTACCCGGTCGCCTCGGGCGAGACTTACTACTGGAAAGTGGCGGCGATCGATCGACAGGGGGCGACCACCTGGTCGAGCGAGACGTTTTCGTTTACAACCAGCCCGCCGACCTGCTGTGTCGAGCGGGGGAATGTCGACGGAGTCGGTCCGGTGAACGTCGCCGACCTGACCTATCTCGTATCATACCTTTTCCAGGGCGGCGATCCGCCGCCGTGCGAAGAGGAGGGGAATGTCGATGCTCTCGGGGAGATCAACGTGGCCGACCTGACCTATCTGGTCGGGTACATGTTCCGGGATGACGCGCCGCCGCCGGCCTGCCCGTAGTCTGCCCGCACTCAAGAGAACAACAGGGCCCGGGGAGCAGATGCTCGCCGGGCCTTTTATTGTCATTGTAGATTGCACCGAGCGGTGCGGAGGCTGCGTCGCCGTCCGTCCTTCGGGCGAACTCGTCGCAATGACGTGTGGGGAGAGGGTCGAGAATCGGAAGCCGAATTCGGGGTTATTCCATGGCGCGGATCGCGCGAATGATCTCGCCGGGCGTCTCGATCGACATCAGCTCCTCCCGAAACGTATCGTATTGAAGCATCTCGGCGAGCGCTTTGAAGACCTTGAGATAGAGCGAATCATCGTACGGCGGAGCGGCCATGATAAAGAACAGGTGGACCGGTTCGCCGTCCATCGTTTCGAAGAAGTAGCCCTCGCTCGACCGGGCGAAACCGATCATGAATTCGCTGGCGTGTTTGGAGCGGATATGCGGGATCGCCACGCCGTGGCCGATTCCCGTGGACGCTTTTTTCTCGCGGTTGACGAAATCCTGGAGGAGCTTGTTGCGGTTGCCGACCCGATGGGTGACATCGAGGAGGTCGACCAGTTCGAACAGCACCAGCGCCTTGGTCTGCTGCTGCCACTTCTCCAGCGACTGACCTTCCTCGGGCGGTTCGATCACCGTCTCCATTTCGAGCTTGATCTGCTCCTCGGCCATGTAACGCGAGATATTCATAGTAATTATATCGGCTCCAAGAGCTTACAGTTAACGAGTATACTGTAACATGGCTCCATTTGTCAACAGGATAAAGCGGGTCGCATATCGCGCATGCGGCAGGGGATCTGGCGCGGCAGATAGGGCAATCTGCCGCTCAGAGATCGCAGACGCTTCACACGCGCCAGAGCAAAGCACCCGAAGGGTGCGGCAGATGCGGATATCTGGTGGTCAGGGGAGTCGATTCATTTCACACTCGTCGTTGCCGGTTTCCACGGACATTACGTTGTAGGCGCAACACCGGATGGGCATCATCTCCGGGTACGCGGAGATCTACGGACGGCCGGCCCGCGACGTGCGGGACTTCTTCTCCGCGCGAATCTTCAGGGAATCCTCGAAGCGCCCCTGCGGCTGACGGCTCGCGGTGAAATCGACCGCATCCTGCGGGCAGGAATCGATACACGCGCCGCACGAGAAGCAGTCGGGGGTTGTCTTCTTATCACCCCGGAGGATCGCGCTCATGACGGTCGACGGGCAGGCGCGCTCGCACAGCCCGCAGGCATCGCACTTGTTGTAGTCGACCCGGATGCGGAAGATGGCCAGCTTCTCGAACAGCCACGAGACGAGTCCGAACGGACAGGCAAGGTGACACCATGGGCGATAGACAAAGAGCGACGCGACAAGTATCAGTGCCACAAATGCAATCCCCGCAATCGTCATCGCGGCCGGGCTGAATATCTTGAACGGGTCGACATAGCCGACCATATCAAACGCCCAGAACAATCCGACCAGGGTCATGACGGCAAAGACGGCGATTCGGATCGTGTTCGAAACGACAAACGGCACCTTGTACTGGCGCATGATCCCCCGCCGGTCGAATGTCCGGCGGTTCAGGCGGAAAAGGAACTCCTGAAGCAGCCCGAACTGACATCCCCACGAGCAGATGAATTTGTTCGCCACTACCACGGTCAGGAGGAACGCGGTCAGGGCGATGATGCGGGGCATGAACACGGTCCGGTGGGCGGTGATCAAAAAGACGGCATCCTTGACCGTCCCCATCGGGCTGGGATCAGAACCGAGCGCTACACCGAAGATGAGCACGCCCAGCCCGACCAGCAGTTTCCTCCGTCGCGGGGTCACTTTCTTGCGGAGCATCAAGACGAACGGGACGGGGAGAATCAAAAACCAGAGGGCAAACTTGATCGCGATCTTCCGCCAGTCTTTCGACTGTTCCTCGGAGTATGTCACGATCATGCGGTTGATGCGGTCCGAGGCCTGCGCCGGGGTGAGCCCGAGTTGACCGATCGTCGCGGTGGTCGCGGCGACGGAATCGATCCCCAGCGCCGAAATGACCGGCTTGAGCGGAATATCGTTCCGGCGGGCGATTGCGGCGGGGATGAGATCGGTCGAGGTCAGGTGAATCTCGGGGAAATCGGACTTTTCCGGCTTGCCGCCCCACAGAGCGGTCGACCAGAGGGACAAAGACACGACCGCGGCCGCGGCCGCCAGGGCGTACAGGATCGGGCGAAATTTCATCGGGCTCTCCTACCTCGTTTCGTTCTCTGTATTAGATGGATTTTGGGGCCCGATGATTCAAGTCGGAGCCAAATTGGACCAAATCTGTCTCACAAGCAACCCGTCGGCGGCGCCGCTTGACTTTCCGGACGCCGGAGTGTACTTTTCGGCTGTTATTCCGAGGCTGCGGTCGGCCGCTTTACCAATCGCCCGATTGTGCCGATAAATATGCAAACAGCAAGGAGTTAGAAAACCTTAGTGATAAACTTCTCAGAGGTCAAGCGAACCCACACCTGCGGCGAACTGCGCGCCGCCCATATCGGCCGCCAGGTCCGGCTCAACGGCTGGGTCAACAGCTACCGCAATCTCGGCGGGCTGTTTTTTATCGATCTGCGCGATCGATACGGCCTCACGCAGGTCGTGATCAATCCCGAGACATTCGACAAGGAAATGCTGGCCGAAGCCAACCGGGCCCGCCATGAGTTTGTTGTCGCCGCGGTCGGCACGGTGCAGCCCCGCCCCGACGGCACGGTTAATCGGAAGATGCCGACCGGCGAGATCGAGGTGGTCGCCGACAAGTTCTACATTCTGGCCGAATCCAAAACGCCGCCGTTCGAAATAGAAGACGAAACCAACGCCAGCGAAAAGCTCCGGCTCGAGTTCCGCTATCTCGACCTTCGGCGCAAACCGCTTCAGGATCGGATCCGGTTCCGCCACGAGGTGGCGCTGGCGGTCCGGCATTATATGAGCGGGCAGAATTTCTACGAAATCGAAACGCCGCTCCTGATCAAATCAACTCCCGAGGGGGCGCGCGACTATGTCGTGCCGAGCCGGATCCATCACGGCAAGTTCTACGCCCTGCCGCAGTCGCCGCAGCTGTTCAAGCAGATTTTGATGGTGTCCGGCTTCGACCGGTATTTCCAGATCGCCCGCTGCCTTCGCGACGAAGACCTTCGCAGCGACCGTCAGCCGGAACACACCCAGATCGATGTCGAGATGTCGTACGCAACCCCTGACGATGTCTTTGCGGTGGCCGAAGGCCTCATGACCGACCTGTTCAAGAAGATGATGGGCGTGACACTCGAGACACCGTTCCCGCGGATCACGTATGCCGAGGCGATGGCGCGCTGGGGGATCGACAAACCGGACCTTCGGTTCGGCATGGAAATAGTCGACCTGACCGAGCAGGTCCGCGACTGCGGCTTCAAGGTGTTCGCCGACAACGCCGCCTCGGGCGGAGTGGTCAAAGGTATCGTCCTCAAGGGCGGCGGCGGATACTCGCGCAAGCAGATCGACACGATCACCGACCTGTGCAAGCAGAACGGCGCGGGCGGGCTGGCTTATCTGCTGCTGGCCGGCGAGGGGCTGAAGTCGCCGATCCTGAAATTCCTCGGCGATGACAAAGCGGCCGAGTTGTGTGCCGTGGCCGGAGCCGAGGCGGGTGACGCGCTGTTTATCATCTCGGACAAGCCGCTGAAGGCCGAGTCGATTCTCGGCCAGTTGCGGCTGCATCTGGGGCGCCAGCACGACCTGATCGACCACAGCCGGTGGCGCTTTTTGTGGGTGACCAATTTCCCGTTGTTTGAATACATGGAAGACTCGAATACGATCGCGGCCGCGCACAATATCGTATCGCACCCGATGGACGAAGATGTGCCGTTGATCGAGGCCGGTTTCGGCAGCGACCGGCCGCTCTCGGACCTGAAACATCC
>CAYPYM010000044.1:0-3608 GCA_964414435.1 uncultured Ignavibacteriales bacterium
TCGAGGAGCCGTACTCGAAGCCGTGTTCATTGGACAGACCGACAAATGACTCGGTGAGATCTTCGATCACGTCGAGCGCCAGCAGCGGTTCCCCGCCGTACCAGTCGATCTCGAGTCCCCCGATCGTCCTGGCCCGCTCCTCGACGAATTTGACCACGGACTTCTTCACCTCAGGCGTCATCTTGGTTGGGCTGTGCGACTCGAAGCAGTACGTGCAGGCCATGTTGCACGCCATCGTGGGCGCAATGACGATTCCGAGCGAGGTGCGGTCGTACCGGGACTGGTTGTGCTGCATTTTCAGCGCGGCCCGTTCGTCGACATCGTCGGCTCGCACGAACCGGCCGAATTCGAGCTGCTTGAGCAGCTCGCTTTCTTCGGCGGTCAATTCCGCCGGCGGATCGCTGCCGAGCTTTTCGACGATCCGGTGGTAGACGGTGTAATTCTCATCGGTCATCAAGGCCACGGCGCCGGACATGGCGTTGTACGCGATGTAGTAACCGTCCCGCCAGGGTTGGAAATGATTAAAGCGTGAAATAGTCGACATCGTTGGTTCCCATGGTTAACGGTTCCTCTTGCGGGGCCCTGGTTCTCGCCGGCCCTCTTCGACCACTCTCAGCGTATCGCCCGGGGTCCCGGCTGAGAGGAGGTGTTGCCGCCGGACGAACCGACTGCAACGCCCGTAGATCTTCCGCGCGTCATTCCGTCGGCCGATCAACCCCATAAAGCGGTTTGATGCCGAAGAATGTGAGACACCGCGGATGGCAGCGCGGACGGTGCGTTAACTCGTTCGGTTCGAGCAGAAAGATCATAGGGCCACCTCCTTTGAGTGATTGGGTAGTGCGTGCAGCCGGATATCCGACTGCGTGGTTCCGTGCCCTCTGAGTCGGGCTCGGTAGTCGGCGGCGTTGAGTACCCTCTCTACCTACTTCAATCGAACTTTCTTCATCTTTGGAACGACCGGGAGGGGCGGCGAGCCGCGTCTCTCCCGGCCGCATTACGGCGATAAACCGCTTAGATGTCAATCCCGTACAGGGGCTTGACCTGGCAGTTCTTCGACACGCACAGCACGCTGCACACCATGTCGCAGAACGTCTTGCACGGCTTACCCATGTTGATGTCGTTCGGGTCGATCAGATAGATCATTGAGTCACCTCCCTGGGATCAGGTATTGGGTTAAGGCCGGGCCAACCGTGTGCAACGGTGAGACTGCAAATCCCCGAGGGGCCAGACGGTTTCACGCAGTGACTAATGCACACAGCCGTTCCCTTTTTCCATCAGAATCGTTGCGGACTGCGTGTCCGGAAGACAATCGCAAGAAGGGTTCACACCGGTGAGAACGATTGACCAACGGCGTTGCCGTCGCATGCGGCAGGCCACGCAGCCGACCTGCAATAGCGATATCGTATACGTTTGTAGTTCCCGAGGAGCCCCTCCGGATCGGAGAGGCTCGCTCGGATGTCATTCCCCATCCGACCTACATGTCATCGGGATCGATGCCGTACAGCGGCCGGGGCTTGCTGTTACACAGCGTGATACAGAAATTCGGGAAGCACTTCGGGTGCTTGACCGTAGCCGGATCAATCAGGTAGATCATGGACTCCTCCCTAAGAAATAGGTGATGAGATGAGTGGTACACTACCGGCGACAACTCCGTCGCCCGCTCGGACGACGTTGCCACCACCGATCTATTCCTTGTGCGCTCATATTCCTGGATTGGCCATGGTACCGTATACGCAAATGCAGCCGGCTCACACGCCTTTCAGCGATTTTTTCGTCTGTCATAGATGCTGTTTGAAGTCGTCTGGGATCCCATCAGACAGAGATCCTCGGACTCGTTGGATCTCAACTCCCACTTTGTTCTGATAACCTAATCGTCGTGGACAAATCCGTCAAGGACATTCTGGTCCCCGATGGCAGATAATTCAGAGATGATTGGTATGGAATTCGATTACATTCCGATTCTCACGGCTTCGACGCCGTTTTCCGCCGAATGTGAAGATCCCCTCCCCGATATGCGCCATCAAATTCTTCTTGAATGCGAACCACGACCATTCTAGTTTGTTGATCGAATACTTCCCGGACGCGTCGCCAACCGGAAAGGAACCTCCAGGAATCGCAAAGGAGTGCTCATGAAAGCGATGGTTCTGAAGAATCAGAAAGAACCCCTTGCACTTACCGATCTGCCCGACCCGAAGCCTGACAACGGCCAGCTTCTGCTCAAGGTTCACGTCTGCGGAGTCTGCCGCACCGACCTTCACGTTGTCGATGGTGACTTGACCGAACCAAAACTACCGCTCGTACCCGGACATCAAATCGTCGCCACCGTCCTGGAAGTCGGCGGCGGCGTTACCGATTTCAAGCCGGGCGACCGGGTCGGCGTTCCGTGGCTGGGCTACAGCTGCGGCAAATGCGAGTACTGCCGCTCCGGCCGCGAGAACCTCTGCGAATTCGCCCGCTACACCGGGTATCAGATCGATGGCGGCTTTGCCGAGAAATGCGTCGCCGACGCCCGCTTTTGCTTCCCGATCCCAAAGGATTACCCGAACCTTCAGGCCGCGCCGCTTTTGTGCGCCGGGCTGATCGGGTATCGATCGCTCGGGATGACCGGCGATGCCCGTCGGCTGGGTCTGTATGGTTTCGGGGCCTCGGCCCATATCATTGCGCAGGTGGCCGAACATCAGGGAAGAAAAGTCTACGCCTTCACCCGCAAGGGGGACACCGAGAGCCAGGAGTTCGCCCGCAGTCTCGGCGCGGTTTGGGCGGGTGCCTCGGAAGAACCTCCTCCGGAGGAACTCGATGCCGCCATTATCTTTGCGCCGGTCGGTCGGCTCGTTCCGCTGGCCCTGAAAGCAACCGCCCGCGGCGGCACGGTCGTCTGCGCCGGGATCCACATGAGCGACATCCCGTCATTTCCCTATTCGATATTGTGGGGGGAGCGGGTCGTGCGATCGGTGGCGAACCTGACCCGTCGCGACGGCCATGAATTCCTCGAACTGGCGCCGAAAGTCCCGGTCAGGTCCGAGGTACATCCCTATCCGCTGGAGAAGGTGAACGAGGCGCTCGATGACCTTCGGGCCGGGCGTTTCACCGGCGCCGCCGTGATTGTGGTGGATCAGGAGTCGGCCTGATCGGAGGCCGGTTCGTATTCAACCCTGCGGACATCCTCGCGACTGAAATAGTACGGCGCCCCGCTTCCGGCGCCGCGCGTCTTCGTGCACACGATAAACGACGCCGACTCGAAGATTGCGAGCACCTCCTCGGCCGGTGCGCCCGGTTCGAAATCGCGATATCGCCCGCCGACCTCGATCCGAAGCATCGACATCCACCGGTAGGACGGATTCACCGTGATCGCCCGGATGCGCGCCGGTTTCACCGGCACTTTCGATGTCGCGTTGAGATACGCCCGGATCCGTTCCCGCTCGTCGTCGTCGATCATCACGTCACCGTCGATGCGCGCCGTCGCCTCGTTTCGGGCCGATCATGCTCTCCGGCGAGAGCAGCCGGTCAAGTTCCTCGCGGCTGAGCAGGTTACGCTCGAGAACGAGATCGTAGACGCTCCGGTTGTCCTCGAGCGCCTCCCGGGCGAGCGACGAGCAGATATCGTAGCC
>CAYPYM010000044.1:3618-6614 GCA_964414435.1 uncultured Ignavibacteriales bacterium
GCACCGGGTTGAGCGCGGTGATAATGCCGATACTGTTGGCGACTTGGCCGCGGCAGATCTCCTCGTTGGCCGTAATCCCCTCGATACAGCGATTCATCAAGGTTGTCATGCCGTTCTTGAGCATTTCGATCGATTCAAAAATCGACTGTGCGATCACCGGCTCGAACACGTTCAGCTCGAGCTGGCCCGCCTCGGCCGCGAGCGTCACGGTGAGGTCGTTACCGATCACCTTGAACGAAATCTGATTGACCACTTCGGGAATCACCGGGTTTACCTTGCCGGGCATAATCGACGACCCGGGCTGCATTTTCGGCAGATTGATCTCGTTGAGACCGGCGCGCGGCCCCGACGACAGCAGTCGAAGATCGTTGGAGATTTTCGAGAGCTTCACCGCCAGACGCTTGATGGCCGAGGAATGCATCACAAACGCGCCGGTATCGGACGTCGCCTCAATCAGGTTCGGCGCCGTGACCAGTTCAAGACCAGTGATTTGCCGAAGGTGCGCGACGACTTTCGCCGGATAGTCCGGATGGGCGTTGAGGCCGGTGCCGATAGCCGTCCCGCCCATGTTGATCTCGAGGAAAAGCGCGGCGTTCTGGTTGAGCCGGTCGATCTCCTCGCTCATGGTCGACGCAAACGCCTCGAATGTCTGCCCGAGCGTCATCGGGACCGCGTCCTGGAGCTGCGTCCGGCCCATCTTGATTACGTGGGCGAATTCATCCGCCTTGGCGTGCAGCGCCGCCACCAGCTCTTTCAGGACCTTCACCAGCCGCGCCGTGCTTCGAATCAGCGCGATGTGCAGCGCGGTCGGATAGGCGTCGTTGGTCGACTGCGAGAGGTTGACATGGTTGTTCGGGTGACAGAAATCGTACTGGCCCTTCTCGTGCCCGAGAATCTCCAGCGCCCGATTGGCGATCACCTCGTTGGCGTTCATATTGGTCGAGGTCCCCGCGCCGCCCTGAATCATATCGACCACGAATTGCGTGTGCAGCTTGCCGTTGATGATCTCGTCGCACGCCTGCTCGATCGCGTCGGCGATATCGCCCGGCAGCAGCCCCAGTTCCCGGTTGGCCCGCGCCGCCGCCAGCTTGACCATCGCCAGCGCCTCGATCAACACCGGATAGTGCGCCAGCGAGATCCCGCTGATGTTGAAATTCTCCAGCGCCCGAAGCGTCTGCACGCCGTAGTAGAACTCGTGCGGCACCTCGCGCTCGCCGAGCAGGTCGTGTTCGGTCCGGGTGCGGCCCGAGATGTACTGCGCCCCGGCGTTGACGACGCGGGTCGAGGTCTGCCGCATCCGGCGCGAGATCACGCGCGCGACATGAGCCAGCAGCTTCGCCGCGATACCCGGTTCCGCCGCGACTATATCCTTGAAACTCTCGCGACTGATTGCCAGCAGGGTCGACGGCCCGACCGAGCGGGCCGACGTCGAGTGCGGGTAGGCGTCCATGAGGGCGCCCTCACCGAGGAAATCGTACTTCGTAAACCGGCTCAGCCGCTTCTCCTCGCCCTGCGGAGTCGTTTTGTACAACTCGACCTGACCGTCGTAGATGATCCACAGGTGGCGGCGCGGCGTGTTCTCCTGGAACAGCGTGCCTTCATCGTCGAATTCCTTCACCGCGATATGCGTGACGACTAGGTCCAGCTCGCTGCCGGTCAGCTCCTGGAACAGCTCGATCTTCTGTATGAATTCTTTTATCGTCTGGGGTTCCATCGATCAAAACTCCGTCTGAATTGCTGTATAGGATACACTGCGAACGCCGATCAACGGCGCGCGTCTATTTGCGCGCCTGAAGGGCGAACAGCATCGGGTATTTCGGCGGGCCGTCGGGCGGATACCAGTAGCCGTCGCGCTGCACCCAGTCGGCCCGATAGCGGTAGCACATCTTGTTGAATTCCTCGAGCCGTTCGACCGTCAGTCCCGCCCGGATCAGCGCGGTCACGATCTCGCCGAGGGTGTGCTGCCACTCAACCGATTCCTCTCTCGGATAATACGACTTGTCGGCGTAATCAGGGTCCTGATATCGATGCGGCCCCTTCTCGAAATACGGCACCTTCTCAAGCACGGTCGCCGAGACCGGATGGATATCGACAATCAAAAACGTTCCGCCCGGCTCGAGATAGTGTGTCACCACCGCCGCCCAGCGATCGAGATCGCTGATCCACTGATGGGTGCCGTACGACTGGAAGACGATATCGAACTTCCGGTCGATCCGGCCGATCAGTTCGAGAACATCGGACTGAATAAAATCGGCCTCCAGCCCGGCCCGTGCCTTCAGCTCGTTGGCCAGCTCGATTGACCGTCCCGAGATGTCGACCCCGGTCACCGATGCTCCCAGCCGCGCCCACGAGAGAGTGTCCTGCCCGAACTGACAGAACAGGTGCAGCAGCGAGCGTCCGTTGACATCACCCAGCCACTCGCGTTCGATCGACAGGAGCGAATTCCACCCCGCCAGAAACTCCTGGACATGGTAATCGGGATGCGCGAAGTGGACCTCGACGAGCTCATCCCAGAGGCGGCGGTTCTGTTCGTGGTTGGGATCGGCCATCACTTCCTCGCGCGGACCATCGAGATCAAACCGAACAGGAAGAACAGGGCGTTCACCCCCCAGACCGCCACATCCCTGGGGATCTTATCGTTGTACCCGGCCGATTGTGTCACGCGGAACAACACGAAGTACACCAGTGAAATGAGCGCCCCGACCGAAATCGACACGGCCAGACCGCCCCGGCGAGGATTGGAGGCGTAGGGGATACTGATCAACACGACTATAAACGAAGTCATCGGAAAGGCGTACTTGATGCCGAGATCGACTGCCTCGCGCGTATACGGTCCGCCGGTGCGTTTCATGAGGTCGATATACTGCCGGAGTTCTTCGATCCCCATGTCTTCCGGGTCGCCGATCTTCTTGGCGAAATCATCCGGGGTCTCGCCGATATCGCCGAGCACCATGCGGTCGAACGTGTGGAACGTTTCACTCGACGAATCCGAGAAA
>CAYPYM010000044.1:6624-11112 GCA_964414435.1 uncultured Ignavibacteriales bacterium
CACTGGTGATCCTGGTACTGAATCCGCTCGGCCGTAATGATAGTCCGCAAATGGTTCTTCTCGGTGCGGTATATCTTGATATCGCCGCCCTCGGCCCGCTCGACATTGAAATGATCGATCGTGTAGAAATACCCCGGGTGAATCTGGCGATAGATATTGGCGACATTGGTCATCGCCTCGCGCGACTTCTTCTCGATCGTGTACTCTTTGATCTCGAGCCGCCGCTTGTTGGCCGGCGGGAAGATGTATTCGTTGTAGTAGAAATGCCCGACCGAGAGGAACGCGACCAGTATCAGATAAGGCAGGGCGATGCGGTAGAGCGACAGGCCGGACGCCTTCATCGCGAGGACCTCGTTGCGGCGGGCGAGGATCGAGACCGAGAAGAGCGACGCGATCAGGACGAACATCGGCAGGAACGACTTGATCACCCAGCCGCCGAAATAGACGTAGTATTCGACAATGGAGAGGACCGGCACGTGGTGATCGATAAAATCACGCAGCTCCTCGACGATATTGATGACATTGATGGTCAGGCCGACCGCCAGCGTCACTACCATCAGGGCCGCCAGGAACGATTTGGTCAGGTAGAGATCAAGCTTCTTTATCAGGAGCAAACTTCTTTACCTCTCGGAACCAGGCAAGCACCGGTTTTTCGGTTACTACTTTGTACAGCAGGTAAACGCCCACTGCGCCGATCAGGAAATTGGCGCTCCACATCGCCCAGAACGGCGATACCAGTCCGCGGTCGGCGAGATCCTCGCCGCCGATAAGAAACGCCCAGTATATGACAAATAGGCCGATCGAAATCGCAATCGCAACCCCCATTCCGCCCCGGCGGGTCATTATCGCCAGGGGAGCACCGATCAGGATGAAGGCCAGCGACGCCGCCGGGATCGAGTACTTCTTGTAGATCTCGATCGAATACTTATCCACTACCCGCTGCTGGGCGTCGATCTGCTGCTGGCTTCGCTCGACCGTGCGATAAAATCCCTCGGCGTCCTTCGTCACCACCGCATACGCCGCCGAATCGCTCGCCACGGTGTCGACCGGGAAATGGAACGTGTCGGCGAAAAGGTAATCGGCCCTCCGATCGATCGTCTCGTTGATCTTCTCCCGGAAGGGGATGATCGCCGTCTCGGCCCGCGCGACCTTGTCGCGCCACTGTTTCAGGCCCAACACGCGGTCGGTGCGGTAGTCGCTGTCGGTCCGTTTCAGTTCCGAGCCGACATCGGCGATATTGATCACCTGCTCCTTGAAATTCAGTTTTCGATAATTCTCCGGGTGATTGATATCGAGTTCGTGCACCTCGCCGTCGTAAAGAGTAAACTGCATCGTCTTGTTGTTGTCGAGCATCTTCATGTAGCCGTACTTGGCGACGATGATCTGCGGTTTCGAGCGGTCCTTCGTCTCCGTGATCCGAACCCCCTCCACCCGCGACGTCTTATGATCGATGTGGTCGATCAAAACGAGATAGCCGGGGATGTCGCTGACAAAAATCCCCGAACGAAACGCCAGGGTCGGCCGCATCGTCGCGATATCAGCCCAGAGGTGCCGCGCGTTTTTGTTCAGATCGGGCAGGATCTTGTCGTTGAACTGGATCATGCCGAACGTGATCACGCCGCCGGCCACCAGCAGCGGGAGAATCACCCGCATCAGGTTGATCCCCGATGCTTTGATCGCGGTGATTTCAAAATCCGAGGTCAGCCGCCCGAACGCCATGAGGACCGCCACCAGCACCGACATCGGGACCGACAGCGCCAGCATCCAGGCGAGATTCAACCCGACCAGCTCAAGCGCCACCCAGATCGAAAGATCCTTATCGATGACGTGATCGATGATCTTGGGGACATAGTCTATTACCAGCAGAAAGGTGATCGTGAAAAAGGCGAATAAGAAGGGAGCGATGTGCTCGATCAGTATATAGCGCGACAGTTTCTTCATAAGTTCAAGCCAATATATCTGTTATACAACAGAGCGCCAAGCGGATATTCGTTCTTCTCAGCCTTTACACCGGCGACCCAATGTTCTACATTGGGCCTATGTCAATGCTGCCGCCCACGATCGAATATTATGTGTGACGCCGTCTTCAACCGCCACCGCCTCGCCGCACCGGGCTGGGATTCGGAACTGACCACGCCGTTCAGCGACGGCAACCCGCTCGGTTTCCACCGCACCCTGCCCGGATACCACCCCACTCCGCTGGTTCCGCTGCCGGGCCTCGCGAAGCGGCTGGGGATCGGCGCTGTCTGGGTGAAAGACGAGGCGCATCGGCTCGGCCTCAACGCGTTCAAAGTGCTCGGCGCCTCCTACGCCGTCATGCGGCTGCTCAAGGATTCCTGGGAAACGTCCACCGGGCAGCCGTTCGGTGACATGCTCCAGCTCAAACCGGATCAGCGTCAGAAATTCAGCCAGATGGTCGTCTGCACCGCCACCGACGGCAACCACGGCCGGGCGCTCGCCTGGGCCGCGCGGCGGATCGGGCTCAAGGCGATCATCTACGTGCCCAAAGACACGGTCCCGGCCCGGATCGACAATATCGCCCGGGAGGAGGCCGAGGTACGCGTGGTCGATGGCAGCTACGACCGCGCGGTCGAGCAATGCCAGACCGACGCGGCCGCGGCCGGCTGGACCATCGTCTCCGACACCTCATGGCCCGGCTACACGATGATTCCCGGCTGGATTCAGGCGGCCTACACCACGATGTTCCGCGAAATGGAAAACGACCTCAACCAGCCGGACTCCCCCGGAATCGACTTCGTCTTTGTCCCCGGCGGGGTAGGAGCCTTGGCCGCCGCGGCAGGATTCTACTACGCCCAGAGATATGCCGGCGGCCGTCCCAGACTGGTCGCCGTCGAGCCCAGGGCGGCGGCCTGCCTTCTCGAATCGGCGCGGAACCCGCAGGGCGAACCGGTCGACGCCACCGGCACTCTTCAGACTGTCATGGCCGGACTCAACTGCGGCCGGGCCTCGACTATCGCCTGGCCGTTTATCCGCGACACGTTCGACCTTTTTCTCGGTATCGCCGACCGGTACGCACTCGACGCCATGCGCACCTACTACGCGCCCGCCGGGGGTGACCCGCGGATCATCTCGGGAGAATCCGGCGCCGCCACGCTCGGTGCGCTGCTGGCGCTGACCGGCTCCGACAAACTCGAGCCGGTGCGATCGAGACTAAAGCTCGGTCCGAAATCTCGCGTCCTGCTGCTGAACACCGAGGGGGCCACCGATCCGGACAGTTTTGAACGCATAACAGGGGAGAAGACCGACTCCGGCGCGTGACGCCGATCCGCCGCCTTGAAACGATACCCATGCCCGATTCTTCCGCCATATTCACAATCGGCCATTCCAACCAGTCGATCGAGAGCTTTATCGCCGCGCTGCAGGAACACGCGATCAGGGTCGTGATCGATGTTCGCTCCAGTCCGTACTCGCGGTTCGCGCCGCATTTCAGCAAGCGGCCGCTGGAGCAGGCGCTGGCCCGCACCGGTATCCGCTATGTGTACCTCGGCGACCGTCTCGGCGGCCTTCCCGAGAGCGGCGAGTTTTACGATCCTGATGGCTACGTCCTGTACGGCAAGATCGCCGCCACCGCTCCGTTTCGTCAGGCGTTGCAGCAACTGATCGAGATGAGCGCCGATTATCGCGTGACGCTCATGTGCGCCGAGGAAAATCCGGCCGGCTGCCATCGCCGCCTGCTGGTCGCGCGCGCCCTGCGCGACCGGGGCGTCCGGGTGCGGCATATCCGCGGCAACGGCGCCGTGATCGACGACGCCGACCTGCCGGCCGATCAACCCTCCGCCGCCCTGCAGCCGTCGCTGTTCGAATCGCCCGAACCGGTCTGGCGGTCACTCCGCCCGGTGAAACGGCGCGAAAAGACCGCCACCTCCCCGTTCGACCCGCCCCACTAACCCCGTCCGAAATGTGACCGGCCCCCCTTGCCCCCGATCCCGGCTTGGTGTATCTTCTGCGGTATGGACGCCAAGAAAATAAGCGAATACGTGGTCGACGATAAGATCACGGCCTATTTCTCCGTCCGCAAGAAAGACATCCGCGAGTACTACAAGGGGAGATTCGTGTCGCTCGAACTGGGCGACTCGTCGGGCCGGATCCCGGCGGTCATGTGGGAGCCGGATCAGTTCGCACTGGCCGAACTCGAACCGGGCATGGTGGTCAAACTGCAGGGGACAGTCGGCGAATATCAGGGGCGGCTCCAGCGAAGCTCCGTCTCGCCACCGACGATGAATACAGCATCGAGGACATCCTGCCGCACTCGAAACAACCGCTCGAGGAACGCCGCAACCGCATTCTCGCGCTGACCGCCAAAATCGAAAACAATCATATCAAGCGGCTGGTCGAATCGTTCTGGGACGACCAGAAATTCTTCGACCGCTTCCTGGTCGCCGCCGCCGGCAAACTCTGGCACCACGCCTATGTCGGCGGACTGTCGGAGCACTCCGCCAATGTCGGCGAACTGGCGTTGCGGGTCGG
>CAYPYM010000045.1:0-8795 GCA_964414435.1 uncultured Ignavibacteriales bacterium
CGTGCTCGAAGTACAAGGTGATCCAGCCGACCTCGAGCGATATCTTCAGCGGTCAGTCAATAATCCAGGAGACCAAGGGCTACTACCACTATGTCTACGACCCCGACACCGATCTCGTGACGTTTTCGGTGACCGGCACCGGCTACACGATGAGGTTTCTCTCCCACAACTGCGGCCTGTGCGATATGACCGGCACAATCCGGGGGTTCGGGACCAGTCAGATGACCCTGACGCCGTCGGTGGCGCTCACGACCCAGTGCGACAATCGGCGGGTGCCCGAAGGCGAGATGACGAGCGTATTTCGCCACGACAGCCTGATTATCGGCCCGGTGACGGTGGGGTACGAAATCAACGCCGACAACACGGTCATGTACGACACAAGTGTGTTCTTCTTCCGGCTCAAGCAGCAGTGACCGCTACATGAGCTGCCCGAGCTTGTAGTATTTCAGGAAAACGAAAAGCATCAGGACGACCGACGCCGCGATCCAGGCGAGGGCCGGCCACCGTTTCCACCGCGATTCGAATGCGGTGCCGACGAGGACGGCGAGGGGGAAGGCCACGATGATGTGGCGGTAGTACGAGACGGTCGTGCCGGCGGTGGGGGTGAACAGCAGGATGCCGAACAGATAGAGCTGCCAGGACACCGGCAGCTTTTTGTTGTAGAGCAGGGCGACCGTTGCGATTACGAAGACGAGCATGACCCAGACCGGATGGGCGGCCGGGAGTTCGATCAGCGACTGCACGATCGGGATCAGCGGGAACGTCGCATGGTGCGCATAGTATGGCTTGGACTGGAAATGCACGTAGAGGAGGAAGTCACCGAATTTTGCCCAGTAATACAGACCATAGAGCGCAAGTCCGGCGCCGATGGCGACGATCGACGCGATCAGGCTGTTGCGTTGCCGCCCGGACAACTGTTTCCAATTCGACACCAGCACCCACGCCATCGGGAGGCCGATGACGATTCCCGAGGGATAGGTCGCCGCGAGCAGGCCGGCCGGGATGGCGCAGGCCAGATATCTTTTCGATTCGAGCAGGGAGAAAACCGCCAGCGCCAGCAGGAGATAGAGCGCGTACGGGAACGCGGTCAGGAAATAAAACGACGACGGAAACAGCAGCAGCGCGATCGTCGTGAGGGTGGCGGGATTATCGCCGTACCGGTTTCGGACCAGCCGGTAGAGCAGCAGCAGCGCCAGCCAGAGGGCGAGCCACGAGGTGGCCAGCATGGCGTAGCGGGTATCGAGCCCGAACGGCCGGATGACGGAGCCCAGCCCGCGCGCAAGCATCGGGTAGACCGGAAACCAGCCGACGTTGCCGCATATAAGAGAGGGGTCGTTGGCGCACGGGAACTGTTCGTAGCCGGCGCGAGCGATCGTGAGATAATGCTGGCCGTCCCACTGGATCATGGTCCGCACGAGAGAGTCGTACTTGCGGGTGCCGGTGCCGAGCAGGATGAGCATGGCAATGAGATAGACCGCCCAGATGAGAGTGGGCGCGACAAAACTTTTGTTTTTCCCGAGCGGATTTTGCATTAAGTTGTCCCAATCGGCCGTTTGACGACTAAGGTATCACCAAACATGAACTTACGAAAGCCTAAACTTCTCTTCCCGGCGGTCTCGGCGCTTCTCGCGCTCTATTACACGCTGCCGTTTCTGCTGAAGCTGAAGTACTGGGGCGTGCGCGACTGGGATCTGTTCACGACCATCGCGGCGGTCCCGGCCGGTGAAATCCTTAAGTTTGGCCAGTTTCCGTTCTGGAACCCCTACCTCGCCGGCGGGAATATCCTCTTCCACCATCCCGAGGTGGCGGTGTTGACGCCGTTCTTTTTGCTTTATCTCTTGTTCGGGGCGGTGGTCGGGCTGAAGCTGCAGGTGTTGATCGCCTACTTCCTCGGCTTCTGGGGGAGCCAGAGGCTCTTTCGCTCTCTTGGGGCGGGGGTGCTGGCCTCGATTGTCGGCTCGGTGGCGTGGATCGGTTCGGTGCATCTGGCGCTGCATTTCGCCGAGGGGCACATGCCGTTCACGCATTACGCGTTTTTGCCGTGGTTCCTGTACGGTGTGATCGAGGCGCCCCGGAACCGCAAGTTCCTCTACGTTGCAATCGGAGCGCTTGCCCTGATGATACTCGGCAACGGCGCCGCCGTGCCGTTCCTGTACACCATGATGGTGAGCGCGATATTGATCGGGCTGCGCGCGATCGACAGTCGCAAGCTCGACGAGCTGTTTGCTTTTGTCAAAGCGACCGCGCTCGCCCTGCTGGTGTCGGCGGTGAAGTTCCTCCCGATGGTGATCTACATGGTACAGAACACGTGGGAGGGGAATCCCGATGAACGGATACCGGTGTCGGCGCTCGGTAAGATCTTTTTCGGCTTGCACCATTCGATATATGTAAAGAATTTTCCGGAGCAGATGTGGAACTGGCACGAGTACGGCGCCTATATTTCGCCGCTGCTGGTACTGTTTGCGCTGTATCTCCTGTTCACCCGGTTCCGGCGGCACTGGTACTGGATCGTAATCGCCGGTTTCTTCCTGCTGCTCGGCCTGGGGAATTTCGGCGCCCTGTCGCCGTGGGCACTGCTGAGCCACATGCCGGGGTTTTCCTCGATGCGGGCGACCGGGCGGGCGTTTCAGTTCGTGATTTTCCCGTTCGCCGCGCTCGGGGCGCTGGGGATGGACGCCCTGCTGGAGAAACTGCGCGGTTCGAATCGTGAAAGGATCGGTCGGATTGCGGTGTATGCCGCGGCGGGGATCGTGATGGCGACCAATGTCGCGTTCGCCTGGCCGATCATGTCGGGAGCGTTCCACCAGCCGCCCAAGGACGTTGTCTGGTCGCCGGTGTTCCGCAACGTGATCGATGACAAGCCGCAGGCGTACGAGAACTACCTGGCCAATCGCGGCTCGCTGATCTCGCCCTGGCTGTCGGCCTATCACCCCAGCCGCGCGCTGGTCACGGCGGACAATGTCGTGCTGGACGACTACATGAAGAAGGGCAGGAGCGAGGTGAAGAAGCGGCTCTATACGCCGAACGTGATCACCTACGAGGTTGTCGGCGAGGGGAAGATGACCGGCCAGATGATGATCGGGATGGGGTACGATGTCGGTTGGCACGCGCTCGACGGCCGCCCGCTGACCGATACCCAGGGGCTGATCACCTTCCCGGTGTATCCCGGCAAGCAGAGGGTGGTGCTGGTTTACCGGACGCCGTTTTTCTACACCGGGCTGGTCATTTCGCTGGTGACCCTGGCCGGTCTCGTGGTGGAATACCGCCGTCGGAGCGGCAAGCGGGGCCGGCGGCCGGACCCGGTTAGCAGTTGACTTTGCCGGTCACTTTCGCTATTCTTGCGCGATGTCGCCGGAGGATGTCCCCGGCGCGTAATAAGTTATTTGGAGATAATGAATTGAAGACTACGCTCGGTATCGCGGGCCTGCTCATTCTGCTGGCGGTTGCGGCGGTTGCTCAGCCCTCCGCGCCGGTCGATTCCGTTTTCGGGGGAAGCAGCTTTCGGTATTTCGACCGTCCGGTTGACCCCGATCTCTACCTGATGCGACCCGGCGATGAACTCCGGGTGACGTTTATCGACGCCCAACTGCCGTCGCTGACGCTCACGCTCGATCCGGAGGTGCGGGTGATCGACCGCACGCTCGGCGTTTTCTCGCTGGCCGGGAAGACGCTGGCGCAGGCCTCGGCCGAACTCCGCGAGGTGCTCTCCAAGCTCTACCATGTCGACCAGATTATTATTTCGGTGACGGCACCCCGCAAAGTCGGGGTCCAGGTCTCGGGCGCGGTGAACCGCCCGGGCCTCTATGTCGTGTATACATCGCAGCGGGTCTCGGAAGCGGTCGATTCGGCGGGCGGGCTTCGGTCCGACGCCAGTCATCGGTTTATCAGTCTTCGCGGCGGACCGCTCGACGTTGCGGTCGATCTCGACCGGGCGTTTTATCTCGGCGAGGATTCGCAGAATTCACCGCTCTACGCCGGCTATACGGTCTATGTGCCGTCGCGGCGGGATCAGGTTGTTAATGTCGTCGGCGAGGTCAACACGCCCCGTGAGATCGAGCTGGTCACCGGAGACAGTGTCGGCACGCTGCTCCGGCTCGCGGGAGGACTGCGGGCCACGGCCGATCCCTCGAAAATTGTCATCCTCAGAGGTGCCAAGGAACTGCCCGCCGCCGAGAACTCGCCTCAGGCAGGCGACATCATCGTGGTGCCGGTGCGAGAGGATCGCTTCACGTCAGAGGGACTGGTGGTATTCGGGTCGGTCAATCGGCCGGGCCGGTACGACTTTCAAGACGGCGAGACGCTTCGGTCGTTGATCGACCGGGCGGGCGGATTCGCCGCCGATGCCGCCCCCGACGGCATGACGATTTTCCGTCAGGCGGCCCAGACGGAAGACCGCCGCTACAGCGGTGTGCGCTTCCCGATCGGGAATCTCCTGACGCGAGACGGAAAGATAGGTGATGTCGCAATAAAGCCGCTCGATTCGATCTTCGTCCCGGCTGCGATCGGACTGGTGCGGATCTCGGGCGATGTTCGCAATCCGGGAACGTATCCGTTCACGGCCAACCAGCCGGCATCGTTCTACATCGCTGCGGCAGGGGGGCTGTTGCCGACCGCGGAGAAATCGCGGGTGAACATTTTCAAACGGATATCCAGAATCACCGGAGAATACCCGCCGGAGGCGATCGTTCACGACGGCGACGAGGTCATTGTCCCGCGACGGGAGGAGTTGAAGTGAGCGAGCGCGAATCGGGTAACAATTTCTGGCTTTTTATCGAACTTCTCGCGCGGCGGCGGACGTTTATCGTCGGCTTTGTCGTGGCCGCCACGGTGATCGCCGCGATCGTTTCGTTCGCGCTGCCCAAGTGGTACCGGGCGAGCGCGTTGCTGCTTCCACCCAAAGACCTGACGTTGCCGTCGCCGGGGGCCGGGGCGCTCGAGGAAGTCGTGTCGGTCACGCGCGGCTTGAATCTGCCGGTGATGGTGACGCCGTCGGATGTCTACGCCCGGATGCTCAAGAGCCGGACGATCGCCGGTGTGATCATCAACCGTTTCGATCTGAAAGACCGCTACCACCAGTCGAATTTCGCCGAGACATACGCCGCGCTCATGGACCGCTCCGATTTCCATGTCACCGAGGAGGGCCTGCTTCAGGTGGCGGTCGAGGACAAAGACCCGACCATGGCGGCCAATATTACCAATGCCTTCGTCAACGTGCTCGACAGCGTCAACCGCGAAATCGTAACGGAGCGGGTGCGCCAGAACCGCGATTTTATCCAGGGGCGGCTGGTTCAGGCGAGGGCCGAACTCGACTCGGCCCGGTCCGCCTTCCGCAATTTCCAGATCAAGAACAAGGCGATCGATTTCGACGAGCAGACAAAGCTGGCAATGGACCAGGCGGTGAAACTGAAAGTGCAACTGGCCGAGCTCGATATCGATATCGCCATGCGCGAGAAAACGCTGGGCGACAAAAACACCGAACTGATCAACCTTCGCCAGCGCCGCGGTATGATCAACGATCAGCTCGAACAGCTCGAAAAGACCAACCCCGACAGCTCGTTCTTCTCGTTGCCGGTGTCCGAAATCCCGACCCTGCGCGGCCAGTACGAGGTGCTGTACAGCAAGGTCAATGTCGCCGAGCAGATCTACCGGATCCTGCTCGAACAGGTCGAGCAGGTTAAGTATCAGGAACTGGAGAAGACACCGACCATTTCGGTGCTCGACTGGGCGTCGCCGCCCGAAATAAAGAGCCGTCCCAAACGGCGGTTGATCGTTAGCGTGACATTTGTGCTGGCGCTGATCGTGGCGTTGATCGCGGCGTCGCTGATGGAGTACCTCGCCCGGCTGCGCCAGACCAGTCCCGAGAATTACGAGCGGGCGATGCTGTTCGTGCGGTCCTGGTTCGGCTGGCTGCCCGGCGTGAAAAAGAGAAAATGAGCCGCGCCGCGGCACGCCGCGTATAAGGGCCGAAGCAGGCAGTCGGGCCGCGCCGGCCAGGTTTCCGACCGAGAATCTCAGAATTATCAGACAGGATAACCAGATGGCAACTTCCGTTATAGCATCCTCCGCCCGAATCGATCGGAGCACCAGGATCGGCGAGTTCTGCGTGATCGGCGACGACGTACAGATCGGCGCCGGGTGCGTGATCGGCCACCGGGTGGTGATACACGACGGCACCTCGATCGGCGAGAACGTCCGGATC
Organism: uncultured Ignavibacteriales bacterium; assembly: GCA_964414435.1. Lineage (GTDB taxonomy): Bacteria > Zixibacteria > MSB-5A5 > GN15 > FEB-12 > JAGNLV01. The sequence continues at coordinate 6,200 of CAYPYM010000045.1, forward strand.
GACGACGGCACGGTAATCGGCAAGCGGCCGATGCGCGCGGCCAACTCGGCCGTGACGAAGGATCAGGAACTGCCGCCGTGCACGATCGCGGCCGGCTGCATCATCGGCACCTCGGTGGTGATCTACCGCGGGGCGGCGGTCGGCGAGAAGGTGCTGATCGCGGATTTGTCGACGGTCCGCGAGAACGTAAGTATCGGCAAAAAGACGATCGTGGGGCGCGGGGTGGCGATCGAGAACTTCTGCACGATCGGGAGATTCTGCAAGCTCGAAACCAATGTCTATATCACCGCTTATTCGGAGCTGGAAGACCGGGTCTTCGTGGCGCCGTGCGTGGCGACCTCGAACGACAACTATGTCGGCCGGACCGAGGAGCGGTTCAGACATTTCAAGGGTGTGACGATCCGTCGCGGCGCCCGGATCGGGGTGAACGCGACGATTCTGCCGGGGAAGGTAATCGAGGCCGACGCGCTGGTGGCGGCCGGAGCGCTGGTCACCGGCGACGTGCCCGCCCGCAAGATTGTCGTGGGGATGCCGGCCAAGGTATTCCGCGACGTGCCTGAAGAACAGCTCCTGGACAACCAGGGCTGGAACGACGACTGAGGAGACAGGTGTATGGCAGTGCCGCTGCTCGATGTCCATCGGCAATATCTGACGATCAAGAAGGAACTGGACGACGCCGTTCTGACGGTTCTGGAACACGGTAAATTCATCCTCGGACCCGAGGTCAAACAGCTCGAGCACGAAATCGCGAACCTGTGCGGTGTCAAGCACGGGATCGGGGTAAACTCGGGTACCGATGCTCTCCTGCTCGCGCTGCGGGCATGCGGGGTCGGCCCGGGCGACGAGGTCATCACGACCGACTTTTCGTTTTTCGCCACCGCCGGGGTGGTGTCGCGGCTCGGCGCGACGCCGGTGCTTGTCGATATCGAGCCGGATACCTACAACATGGATCCGAACCTGCTCGAGGCGGCGATCACGCCGCGTACGAAGGTGATCATGCCGGTGCACCTGTTCGGGCAGGTGGCCGACATGGACCCGATCATGGCGATCGCGAAAAAGCACAACGTGAAGGTGGTCGAGGATGCCGCGCAGGCGATCGGCGCCGAATACAAGGGGCGTCCGGCCGGCTCGATGGGCCATTTCGGCTGCTTCTCGTTTTATCCGTCGAAAAATCTCGGGGCGATCGGCGACGGCGGCATTATCGTCACCGACGACGACGGTCTCGACAGCCTGGCGCGGATTCTCCGGGTCCACGGCGCCGAACCGAAATATTACCACAAGCTGGTCGGCTACAATTCGCGTCTCGCGACGATTCAGGCGGCGGCGCTGCTGGTCAAGCTGCCGCACCTTCGGAAATGGTCGGAGCAGCGTATCGCGCATGCCCGCATCTATGACAAAGCCTTCGCAGGGGTAAAGAAGATCGGTACGCCGGTCGTGAAGGACTACTCCACCTTCCATATTTTCAATCAGTACACGGTCGCGCTGCCCGATCGGCGGCGGGTCATGGACGGCCTGCGCCAGGCGGGAATCGGCCACGAGATCTATTACCCGGTGCCGTTCCACAAGCAGGAGTGTTTCGCCCCGCTCGGTTACAAAGCCGACGATTTTCCGGTGTCGAGCAGGGCGGCCGACGAGGTCCTGTCGATCCCGATTTATTCCGAAATGACCGCGGCGGAACAGCAGGAAGTTATCAGTACGCTTGTCGGGCTGGCCGGGTAGCGATCCCGGCGGCTCGGCGGGCAGGCCCGGAGGGAGACGTCGCATGACCGAAGGCACGCGAGTCGGAGCCGTTCGACGGCGCCCCGGCAGGGCGGCAATCACAGAGGCGGGCCGGTGAAAGCAGGCCCGATCTACAAGGCGGTGTTCGGCGTGGCGGGGATGCTCATGCTTTCCCGCCTGCTCGGTTTCGTGCGCGAGATGGTGGTCGCCGACCGGTTCGGCACGAGCGCCGACTACGATCTTTATCTCATCGCGATCATGTTCTCCGCGCTGGCGTTCGGTATCCTCAATTACGCCGGCTACTATCTTTTCGTCCCGTATCTCACCCGCAAGCTTCAAGCGGCCGAACAGAGCGGGGGTGAAGCGCCCGACTTCTGGCCGCTGGTAAACACCAGCCTCGTGGCCTCGGTAGCGGCGATCATCTTTATCCTGCTGGTCGCACCGTATCTGCTGAAGTTCTGGGCGCAGGATTCTATCGCCGAGCAGTTCGGACGGGTCGTGTTCTACAGCCGGCTGACCGCAGTGGTGGTTCTGCTTGGAGTAGCGGAGGCATTTACACGGGCGTTTCTCAATGTGCGCAAGATCTACACCTACCCGGCGGCCGGGTATATCGTGTTCAATCTCTTCGCAATCGCGAGCATCTATCTGCTTTCGGACCGGTACGGGATCGGGGCGCTGGCGTTCGGGTGGATCGGCGGCCTGCTGTTTCAGGATATCTTCCTCGCAGTGCGGTTGATCGGCACGCACAAGTTCGGCGGTTACCACACGCGGGTGTTCAACGCCGAGACGAAATACCTGCTGACCACGGCCGGGATCCTGATCGTGATCGAGGCGATCAACCGTTATGAGATGAACTGGATACTGACTGCACAGGATG
>CAYPYM010000045.1:8805-10936 GCA_964414435.1 uncultured Ignavibacteriales bacterium
TGATCGAGGCGATCAACCGTTCGTATTTTCTGATCGACCGCTTCTTCGCGCCGAAGTTCGGCGAGGGGATCGTGTCGGCGCTCAACTACAGTTACGTGCTCGTGCAACTGCCCGATTCGATCGTCGGGTTTGCGATCGGTGCGGTGATGTTTCCGATTTTCTCGGCGAATGCCGGCGAGGAGAAGCGGGTGCAGTTCGCCATGCTCTACCGCAAGACGATCCTGGCGGCGCTGATGCTGGCGGTGCCGCTGGCGGCGTTCATTTTCGTCCAGGCGCGGGAGCTGATTTTCCTGCTGTTCGAGCGCGGCGTGTTCGATCCGCGCTCGACCGAACTGACCGCCAACGTGCTTCGGCCGCTGGTGATTGCGATGGCGGCGCTGTTTATCGTATCGACCTCGATCCGTGCCTGCTACTCGAGCGGCTGGGTCCGGGCGGTCTTCTGGTTCACAGTGGCGATGTTTATCACCAAGTTTGTCGCGACCAGTCTGCTGGCGCGATGGTTCGGCTACGGCGGCATCTCGGCAGGGACCTCGGTGGCGCAGGTGGGGTTTGCCCTGCTGCTGCTCGGCACGGTGGTGCGGCGGGCGAAAGCGCCCGAGGCGGGGAAGTTCGTCCTTTCGCTGATTCGCATTGTCGCGGCAGGCGTTGTCGCGGGAGTAGCGCTCTGGTACGGTCAGCCGTATCTGCCCGATCTGTTTCAGAGGATGAACGCGGTAAGCGTGATTCTCAAGTTCGCCGTCACCGGGGTTGTTACGCTTGTGCTCTACGTGCTGCTGATGCACCTGTTCGGTGTCCGCGAGCATCTGAGCGATCTGATCACGTCGCGCTTCCGGCGCCCGCAATCGGAAGGAGCGGAGTCCTGATGGCAACCGGACGGGTGGTCGTGTTCGGTTGGGCCGATTCGGTGCACGTGCACCGCTGGGCCGAGGGCATGGCCGGACGCGGCTACGATATCAAGGTGGTCTCGCTCGACGGCTGGGAGGTCAAGGGATGTGAGACGGTGATTTTCCCGCGCGCGGGACGGCTGTCGTATCTCAAGTATGCCTCGGCGGCGGCCGAGGAGGCCCGGAAGTTCCGGCCGGACCTGATCCACGCCCACTATCTCACCGGGTTCGGGCTGTGGGCGGCACGGACGAAAATCCGTCCGAGCATCGTATCGGTCTGGGGCGCCGACATTGTCGATTTCCCGCGCGACCATTTCCGGAGGCTCCTCGTAAAATCGGTGCTCAAGCGGGCGACCGCGATCACCGCGACCAGCCGTTTCCTCGAACAGCTGGTGGGGAAGATCTCGCCGCAGTCGGCGACGAAAACGAGCGTGATTCCGTTCGGCGTGACGATCCCGGATACGGTCGAAGCGGAACCGTCGGACGGCCCGATCCGGCTGAGTTATATCAAACACCATAAGTTGAAATACGGGCCGGTTGTGCTGCTGCACGCGCTGGCGAAAGTGAAAGTGACGCTGCCCGATATCCAGCTCGCGATGGCCGGTTCCGGTGCGGCGACGGAGCAACTAAAAGAGCTCACTTCCGAACTGCGTCTCGAAAGCAACGTCGAATTTGTCGGGCAGCTCGAGCGCGAACAAATCTACCCGTTCCTTCAAAAAAGTCATATCATGGTGATGCCGTCGATCTGCGACGAAGCGTTCGGGGTGGCGGTGCTGGAAGCATCGGCCTGCGCCCGTCCGGTGATCGCGACGAGGGTCGGCGGTGTGCCGGAGGTGCTTCGGGAGAACGAAACCGGGCTGCTGGTGGCGCCCGACAACGCCGACGAGCTCGCCGATGCGATCGTGAAACTGGCGGGCGATGTGGATACGCGCAAACGCCTGGGCGCCGCCGGGCGGGCCTTTGTCCAATCAAACTACACGTGGGAACGGTCGCTTGATCTGATGGCCGAATTGTATGAACGGTTGATTCATGGCGCGAAGAAGTAAACAGTCGAAAATGATTCCGCTGTTCGACCTGACCGTCTCGGCGGCGGCGCAGAAGGAAGTCGCCGCGACGCTCAAATCGGGCTGGCTGACCTCGGGGCCGAAGGTGAAGGCGTTCGAGAAGGCGGTCGGGAAGATGCTCGGGGTGCCGCATGCGGTGGCGCTCAACTCGGCCACGACCGGATTGCACATGACGCTGGCGGC
>CAYPYM010000046.1:0-6949 GCA_964414435.1 uncultured Ignavibacteriales bacterium
AACATTGTACTCCGGCTTGCCGCCGAACAGCTCGTAGCGAACCTTCTTGACCACGTCCGGAAGACCGGTGGTGGCGCCGACGATTTTGCTCTTTTCCAGGTTGCGCTGGAATTTCTCGATATAGGTGAGCGCTTCGGGGCTTTTGAGCGCGTCCGGCTCGTCGCCCGCAAAGACCATGTAGTTCATGTAGGTGCCGGCGAGGTGCTGGTTCATGATCATGTCGGCCTGACGGATCGGGTGCGACTTCTTGAACCACTTGACCGGGTTGTCGTTGACCACGATCAGCGACAGGCCGACCCCGGCCACGACCATCAGCACCGCCGAACCGGCCATGATGCCTTTGGCATGTTTCCACGAAAGGTCGCGGAAGCGGTGCATCATCCGCGAGAGGATACCGTGCTCGTCGTCGCTCTTGCCGAAATTGCGCAGCGCCTTGTCCGAGATCAGGATGCCGATCGCCGGGTTGAGCGTGATCGACAGGAACCACGAAACCAGCACGCCGAACGCTACGAAGATGCCGAACACCTGCACCGGCGGAATCGGCGTCAGCGCCAGCGAGGCGAAACCGGCGATCGTCGTCGCCGAGGTGAACAGCATCGGCAGGAACAGCGTCTTGATCGAGTGTTTGATCGTCGCCGCTTTGTGCTTGTACTTGCCGTAGTGGTCGTGGAATTCTGATATAATATGTATCGAGTTGAGCACCGAGATCGGTATCAGAAAGATTGGTATCATCGATGACATGATGTGGACGGTGTTGCCGGTCCAGATGAGCAGGCCCATCGACCAGACCACCGCCATCACCGCCACGATCATCGGCGCCAGGATAATCTTGACCTGTCGGAAGAACAGCAGCAGCAGCAAAAAGATGATCGCCATCGCCGCCGGCGCGGAGAACACCATCTGCGAGAACATCTCGGCTCCGAACGAGTCCTCGGCTACCGGCAGACCGGCGATATGATAGGTCTCGCCGCCCTTGTATTTGTCGGTGATATCGCGGATCTCGCCGGCGATCCGGTGTGACATGTTCTTCTGCTCGATCGGGATAAAGATCGCGATCGCCTTGCCGTCATCGGACGCAAGCTTGCCGCGAAGGATCGGGTTGGCCTTGATGCGGCCGAGGATATAGTCGGCCTGTTCCTGCGAGTCGATCTTGTCCTCCATCAGCGTACCGATGACGATCGATCCCTCCCCGCCCTGCTTGATATCGTCCACCGTAGACGGCGCGAGGATATCGTCGACAATAACGCCGTCGATATTCTCGATATCGGAGACGACGTCGTAGACGTGGTTCAGGATGGTCGGGTTAAACGCGCCGGCCTCGGACACCACCCCGACCGCGATAAAATCGTGCAGGGCGAAGTCTTCCTTGGTGGCGTGGTCGAAAAGGCGGGCCGGCTCGTTGGCCGGGAGCATGTTTTCGGGATCGGTATCGATCTTGATCCTGGGGAACTGCATCGCGAAAATCGCCGTGATCACGACCGCGATACCGATCACGATCCAGGGTTGTTTGATCGCAAACTCCGTCAGACCCTTTCTCATCATTTGTCCTTTCGTAGTACCGTTCTTTCGTCTTTGCCCTGTTAGATAGCCCGGTGCGCGAAATGATTCACTTTTTCATCGGATGATGACCGAACCGGCCTCTTATAATGAAAGAAATCTCTACCGATCGGTAAAGATTAAAGAGCACAATAGTCGACAATGTCGATTATTGTGCGATTAACTTGTTGTGATTGAATTACTTACCGAATTTCTGCCGCCACTTCTCGCGGAGCAGATTGTTCAGCTTGGCTTCGAGCGGACCGGGCAGACGTTCCTTCTGGCCCTCCCGGCAGAGCGAAACCGTCTGGCGGAGCGAGTCGACCATAATCCGGCAGTTGTCGCACTCGCCGATGTGCTTTTCGATTTCGGCGCACAGCTCGGGCGATATCTCACCGTCGAGATAATCGTTCAGGCCGCCTATATATTCAGCGCATTTTTTGGCCATACCGATCCTCGAATACTTTTGAAAGATGGTCGCGCAGGGCCACGCGGGCGCGAAGGATACGCGATTTGGTGGCGGCGACCGACTCGCCGATCAGCCCGGCCACCTCTTTTACCGAGAGCTCATCGATATACCGCAGCACGAACGCCTCGCGGTACTTCACCGGCAGCCCGGCCAGCGCGGCGTCGATCACCGTCCGCAGTTCGTCCTGCTCGAGCAGCTCGTGGGGGTCCTTCCAGTCAAACGCCTTGGCATGGTTGTGATGAAGGTCGTTCCCCGAACCGGCGGTGTCTTTGAACGGAAGGTACTCTTCGAGCGGCCGAAGGTCGGCGCGCTTCTCGCGGACCAGGGTCGCCCGGGTCTGGTTGAGGGCGATCGAGTAGAGCCAGGTGCCGAACGACGCCTCGCCTCGGAACTGGTCTATTTTGTCGATCGCCTTCATGAGTGTCTCCTGTACAATATCTTCAGCATCCAGACTGTTGCCGGTCATCTTGAGCGCGAGATTGTAAAGCCGCGGTTTGTGAACGTCAACGAGCCTTACAAAAGCGTCAAAATCGCCGGCCTGGGCCTGTCGTACAAGTTCCTGTTCACTCATGAGATCAGAATATACTTCGAAACGATTCAAAAAAAAGGAAAGAATACATCGTCGAGGCGTTAAACGCCCGAAATCGAAGCCCGTTCCGTCGGGCGTGAAAAAAAAATACCTGTAAGCCCGGCAGCAGGTTATGGACAAAACTGGCCGATATTGGCAAAAATGTTCGCCGCCGGGAAACTTCTCCCTCCGGTGCGCGGTTATCGGGTATGACAGATTGAAAGTTGGTGGCCTTGGTAGACAGCATGACTGACGTCAGGGTCACCAATACCGCTCCGTGTCGTCACCCCTCCCCCGGCACGGGGCTTTTTTTTGCGCGCGACAATAATTGACAGCGTAAGTCCGAATTCCGCCGCCACACCTCACGCCGGCTTCAGCACAAACCGCGCCTCGGCGACAGACCGGCCGTTCACCACCACTTCCAGCCCATGTTCCCCCGGGAAATGCTTCCGCGTGCTCAGGTCGGCGAACGCCTGACGGATTGTCAGATCAATCCTCTCCCCCGGCCCGATCGTCCGTTCGGCCAGCTTAAACACCTTCGGCGAGCTCTTCCCGTTCTTCTTGACATAATGCAGCTTGTAGTCAATCGCGAGCTTTTGCTTTTTCTTCGCCGTCGAAGTGATCGAAAAGCCGAACGCCACCCCCCCGCCGATCGAGACCGTCTTTTTCGACGGCTTCACCGACGAGATGGTGATCTTCGGATCGGACGTAAATCCGAATATCGGAAACACCTTCGGCTCCCCATTCTTGATCAGCGAACGGCAGGCGTGCCGGATGATCCAGTTGGTGTGGACGTTGCCGTCCTTCTGCCAGCGCAGCGCGGTCGCAATCACCTCCTTCGGATGATCTTTGGAGATGTCGTTGAGATTGTTTGCCACCGCCTTGCGGACATAGAGCGACGGATCAGCTCTGAGCTTCTCGAGCAGCTCGAGTACCGGGGTCGGATCTTTCCGAAACGCCTCGATATGGGCCACCCAGACGCCACGCGGACGGCTGCCCTCGGCGGCGAGACGACGGATATGTTCGTTTTCGTCCGTGGCCCAGCGGTGCAGGATCGGCATCATGCGATCGGTGTACTGGATCATGAACGGCCGGATGCAGAACTCGCAGGTGGAGTACGACGTCAGCGCCTCCATCGCCCGCACCGACTCCTCGAAATGCTCCAGCCCGAACAGCTCGACATAGGCGGTCAACGACCAGTTCTCGAAACCGCCCACCGACGGCGCGGTCTTGATGAGAATATCGATAGCCCGGCGATAGTCGCGCGGCAGATACGGCCTGAGCCCGGCCGCAATTGCTTTGGAGCGGTCTTTTAGTTCCAGCGCGAGGTACTCATCGGTGGCCACCGCGGCGGTGAAACCGCTACGGTCGAAATTCCGGTACACCTTCCCAATCTGAACGGCAAGACCGGCCACAGCCGCGTGGCCGAGCCGGTCTTTCCACAATTCGCGTTCCGTTTCGCGCGCCACATTGCGGGGCATCGCTTATCCTTCGGCGGCCAGCTTCACGAACTCGTCGATATCAGCCAGCGAACGCTCGACCGCCGCGTTCCAGAAGTCCGGCTTGGTCAGGTCGGCCCCGAGATGCTTCTTCGCGACATCCTCACAGGTCATGCTGCCGGTGTCCACGAGGAGCTGACGGTACTTCGGCGCAAACGATTTCCCCTCGCGCCGGGCGACATCATACACGCCGCCGGAGAAGAGGAATCCGAAGATGTACGGGAAGTTGTAGAACGGCGCGCCGGTGATGTAGAAGTGCAGTTTCGACGCCCAGAACAGCGGATGGTAGCCTCTCTCGTCGAGCATTCCGCCAAACGCCTCTCGCTGCGCCTCGATCATCAGTTCGTTCAACCGCTCGGTCTGCACCACGCCGTTGGCCCGCTCGGCGTAGAACTTCCGGTCGAACAGGAAGCGGCAGTGCAGATCGGTGAACATCGTGTAGGCCGCCTGCAGTTTCGAGTCGAGCAGCGCCAGCCGTTCGCCGCGGTCGGTCACTTTGGACAGGGCGGCGTCGGTGACGAGCGTCTCGGAGAAGATCGACGCCGTCTCGGCCAGCGGCATCGGGTAACTCTGGGCGAGGAACGGCTTCTCGGTGATCACCTGCTGGTGGTAGGCATGGCCCAGTTCGTGGGCGAGCGTCAGCAGGTTCTCGAACGATCCGCCGAACGTCATGAACACCCGCGACTGGCTAATCGGTCCGAACCCGGTGCAGAAAGCGCCACCCGCCTTGTCGCCGCGGTCCTCGGCCTCGACCCAGCGCTTCTCGATCGCCATCTTCATGAACGACGCCATATCGTCGGAGAAGGTGCCGACATTGTCAACCACGAACTGACCGGCTTCCTCGAACGTGAACGTCGTGTCGGTCGCGCCGCACGGGGCGAACTGATCATACCAGCTATACTTGTCGATCCCGAGCAGCTTCTTCTTGGCGTCGATGAACTTCGCCAGCTGCTGCTTCCGGGCCGAGATCGCCGCAAACATCGCTTCCAGCGAGCCTTGATTCAGGCGGGATTGGAAAAGCGGCTCGAACAGGATCGAATCCCACTTGCGACTTTTGTAGAGCGAGAGACGAAAACCGCCCTGCGAATTGAGCGCCATCCCGGCGAGATCGGCGCGCGTCTTCCACGCGCCGGAGATCGCTTCGAACGCCCGGCGGCGCACATCACGATCCGGATCGGACATCTTGGTGGCGAGCTGACCCATCGAGAGCTGTTTCATCTGGCCGTCCTCGAGGAATTCCGCCCGGAGGTCGCCGGCCATCTTGTCGTAGAGGCGGTTCCACGCGTGGTAGCCGTTGACCGCCAGCTCCAGCGCCAGTTCCTCTTTCTCGAGCGTCATCTTGCTCCGGGCGATCTGCCGCAGTTCGTCGAGATAGAACTTCACGTCGACGAGTTCCTTCGCTGATGTCAGCATCGCCCACTGGGCGTCCGACTGGTTCAAAGAGAGCGCTTCCAGCTTCGTGGAGAGCTTCTTCCATTCGGCGAAGAACCCGTCGCCTTCGGCCTCGATCGCATGAGCCGCGCCGTCCTTGACATTCTGCGCGACCTGGCAACCGGCCAGCGCCAGCACCAGTTCGATATCGGCGATCGTCGCCTGCAGCGACAGGACCGCCTTCACCCACGCCGGCAGGCTCTTGTCATCGATAGCCTCCGACACGGCGGCCAGAAGGTCGGCGGTCTCTTTCAGTTCGGCGCGGACCTTATCGCGATGCTGCTTGAATTGCGGCGAACCGCTGCCGCCGGGGATAATGCTGTCGAGATCCCAGGTCGGCGCGGGGGCTTTTTTGGCTATGGATTGTGTCATCTGGTGCTCCGGGAAATAACGGGTTAGTACTTTCTCTCGTGGGCCTATGATACTGAAAAAGGGCAGCCGGGGCAAGGAGCCGCTTGGGGATTCGGTTCAAGCCGCCCGGACTTGAAATTCCCGAGCGGGGCAGTTATATTGCCGGTGACACAAAGCACGAAAAAGCGGGACGCCCCGCGGGGAGGAGACAGCGTGGGCCGTTTTGAATCATCCAGTCAATTGTCGCGGATTCTCTTGGTGATATCAATCACCGTAGCAGCGGCGGGTCTCTTTCCCCGGCCCGTAGTCGCCCAGGACACGGACTCGGCCGCCGTAGCGCAGTGCGAGGTCTGCGCCGATACCGCGTTAAATGAGGGCGAGGAAATCACCGCTTTCACCACCCTCGGCGCGTCCTACTCGGGCCAGTACCTGTATGTCAGCCCGACCGAGCACCTGCTGGTGATATCCACGATCGTTGATTCGCGCCCGGGGGAGTTGAAGGTCCCGTTCGATCAAGTCGATCATGTGACCTTCCGGCGGCGCCGCCAGATCGATCGGGATCAGATCGGGCTCGGGATGGTAGTTGGGGCGGTGATCGGAATCGGAATAGCGACCGCAACCACAACCGATCACGAGCGGATACTGGGCCACCAGGATAGTCAGCAGACACTCCGGATCGGGATCCTCGGAATGGCCGCCGGCGCACTGGGGGTCTATATCAGTTCCCTGTTCCCTGAGAAACATACGCTCTGGTGCCGGCCGGCGCCGCCGACCCAGCCGTTCGACGAGCGAATATAGGCGAATCGGCAGGTGACAGAAAAAGCCGCCCCGTTCGCGGAGCGGCTCCTTTGTTTGCCATGCACAGTGTGTGCGGCGCTCAGATATCCCGTGCCTCGTACTTGCGAATCCACCGCGAATAGAAGAACATGCCGATCGCCGAAATGATCCCGATCGCCGCGAACGGAAACCACAGTTTGTACGGATCGTACAGGTTCCACAGCAAGTCGGTCGCCGCCTGCGGGGACAGCCCGGTGACCTCCACCAGTTTCGCGAACGACTCGGTGCGTGGCACGCCGGTGATATCGTACTTGCTCG
>CAYPYM010000046.1:6959-10932 GCA_964414435.1 uncultured Ignavibacteriales bacterium
CAGGTTCGCCTTGTCGCCCAGCGTGCTGTAGATAAACCCGCCCCAGAGCGAGCCGATCCCCCAGCCGAACGCCAGCGGGACATTGGCGTACCCCATGTACAATCCCTTCTGCCCCTCCGGCGCAATCACGCCGAGATACTCGTTCATTTTCGGCGATGACAGCATCTCGCCCACCGAAAAGACCATAATGCCCATCAGGCAAAAATACCCCGAGGTGGTGAACCCGGCCAGCATCAGGCCGACCGACGCCACCGTGATGCCGATCAGGATCGAATGCACGCGCCGCATCCGCGAGACCATCCACGAGATCGGCACCACGAGCAGGATGATGAGGCCCGAATTGGCGTTGATCATCCACTCCTGCGACAGTTGCGGCGGGCGGTCGGTGGTCAGATGGAGCATCCAGTCCGGCAGGTGGAGCGCGTGTACCAGCGGGGAGCTATTGGTCCAGTCGACGATGAAATTCGGCAGCAGGTCGAACAGCTGCATGAACATCAGCCAGAATCCCGACATGATCAGGATGAAGAGCACGAGGCGCACGTTGACGAAGTTGCCAAGGGTCAGCATCAACACCCGAAGCGGTCCGCCGTGCTGTTCGCCGCCCGCCGGCACTTCCTTGTAGGTGAGCAGGGTCAGGAAATTGAGCGAGACGATAATGGCGCAGCCGTAAAACACCGCCGGCCACGAAATGCCGTAGAGGAAATGCGCCACCGGCGGGCCGAGGAAGCCGCCGATATTGACCAGCATGTAAAACGTCCCCCAGCCGATCGAGGAGTTTCCCTTGTTGAGCGAACGCACGAGCGTGCCCTGCACGCCCGGTTTGAACACGGCGGTGCCGAATGCCAGCACGCAGCAGCCGAGGAGGAAGCCCCAGAAGTCGCGCTGGGTCGCCATGAGCAGGTAGCCGGCGACCTTGATCGCGATCGAAACGGCGATCGTCCGCTTGTAGCCGTAGCGGTCGGCGAACCCGCCGGAAAACATCGGCACCAGCGACTGCACCACCGCCCACCAGAGGAAGATGTGTCCCTTTTCGATCTGGGTGAAATGCAGCCCGCCCGGCTCGTCGGCCTGGGCGATATAAATCGGAATCACGACCCGAACACCGTAGTAGGCGAGACGCTCGAGCATCTCCATGACATTGACCATCCAGAATGGTCGAGCGAGTGAACTAAGTTGTTTGAACAGTCCCGGTTTGGGAGCGGCGGTGAGAGTTTCGGCTGGTGTGGTTGACGGCATCCACGCTCCTGAGTTATATTGACGTTAATCGAACCAAGAAACGCCAATTGGACCGCGGAGTCAACAAATGGTCCGCCTGCCGCACTATTTGCCGCGCCGCAACCTGGAGCCGACATGACCGATCACGACAATACGGACGATCCGATCGAGTACCCCATCGACGGCACCCTCGACCTCCACCAGTTCGCCCCACGGGACACCGCCGAGGTGGTCGAGGAGTACATCCGGGTCTGTCTCGATAAGAAGATCTACACCCTGCGGATCGTGCACGGGAAGGGGATCGGGGTCAAGCGGCGGATCGTCCACAGCCTGCTCGAACATCATCCCAATGTCGTCCGGTTCCGCCACGAGGAGGGTTCGGGGGGATCGTGGGGCGCCACGGTGGTGGACCTCCGCCCGGACTGACGTCTCACTCATGCCAAAGCAAGGCACACGTAGTGTGAAAAACAAACCCCGTAGGTGAGGCTCACGGGGTCTGTCTGGCGGCCGGAAGGCCCCCCTCTGGAGGGACGGTTACCTTCCGGATGGCCCGATTCTGACGGCGACTGCGGTTACTTCAGCAGCACCATCTTCTTGGTAGCGGAATACTCACCCGCCTTGAGGCGGTAGAAGTACACACCCGACGCATAGCGCCCGGCATCCCACTCCACTTTGACATATCCGGCGTCGTCCCGGCCGTCGAATTCACTCACCGTCCGGCCGAGGACGTTGTAGATCGTCAGTTTCCAGTCGGCCTGGTGCGGCAGCGCGAACTCGATCGTCGTGGTCGGATTGAACGGGTTCGGATAGTTCTGGAACAGATCGAACCGTTCCGGCAGCGCGGCCACCTCGGCCGACAGCGCGAAGCCGTCGTACGCCGCGACATCGATACTCTTCACCCGCACGTCCCCGTTCAGGTCGAGCACGCGGCCGGTCTGCAGGAACGACGTGCCGTTCATGTTGAAGATGAGCACGCGCGTCTCGGTGCCGTCGAAATTGTACAGCATCTGCATGTCGGCGGCATCCGCGCTCAGGCTCGGCGTCACGTTGCCCTCGAGCGTCAGGTAAATCGCCCCGACCCGGTAGTCCGACTTGTCGATCGTCAGGGTGTGATCGGTCAGCGAGAACGCCACCTCGGCCGAACGGTTCGGGTCAAGCTTCGGCATCGCCGGTGCGTCGCCCACCACCACCCGGATCTGGTAGACAAGGTCGGCCACCGAAAGCGGAATACCGTCGGCGTTGACTTGGGTTGGGGCCGTTTGCGCGGGCCGGTTGATACTGAAGACGCCGATGCCGTAGACGAAGTAGTTGCTGTAGAGAACGGCGTCGGAGATCTCGTACGGCTGGCCGTTGAGATTGATATCACCGCGGGCATCGATCGAGTCGGCGCAGACGATATCGACGCCGCCGTTGGTAAAGTCGATACAGCGCACCGCTGCCGGCTTGCCCGGGCCTTCGGGAATCAGACAGAGATCCGGGGCGCCGAAGAAGCCCGGCATGCCGTAGGTCGTGCTCGTGATTTCGGCCAGCTCGAAGTCGAAGACGCGGCGCGAGACCCAGAGGGTATCGCCCGACTGTGACGAGAAGCTGTTGTCGCCGCAATCCACCCAGAAGAACCGGATCGGCACGTACTGGCACTCGAGCGTGCGGTCGTTCGAAACGAGGAAGTCGAGCGTGGCCAGTGAGCCGCTCAGATCCTGGAGGAAGCAGCCCGGATGGTTGGCGCCGTTGTTGGTCTCGGCAAGACCGACAATCCGCACGAGGCCGCTCGGGCAGCCGCTGCAGTTGCCGTCAGCGCCCTGGCGATACGTGAAGTACTCCCAGCCGCAGTCGGTCAGCAGGTCACCCGGCGCAGCCGACTGGAAGAGCAGCGCGGACGGATCGAACTGAACCAGCAGATCGAACCCGCCGAGAGCCTTGCCGGAGCCCTGCAGGACGACATCGACATACTCGTGCTGCCCCTGCAGCGTACCGTGCGTCTTTTCGATCTGAACGTGCAGGCACTCGTCGATCGCCACCGTGACACAGACCGTCTTAACCGCCGTCGCGCCGCAGTTGTCGATCGCGGTAACCGTGTAGCAGTAGACGCCCGATGTATCGGCCTGGAAACAAACCTTGCCGGTCTGAGGATCGTAGCTGCCGCTCGGCTCAACCGTGACACCGGAGAGATTATTGTCGGCATCGTTGGCTGTCGCGGCGAAGCAGACTTCGCCGGCCCAATCGAGATAGACCGTGAAGTCCGGCGGCACGGTGAGCGTCGGCGCATGGTTGGCGTTGACCGTCACCGCGACCGTGTCGCGTCCGATCGCGCCGCACGAGTCACTCGCCTCCACGATGAACTGGTAAACCGTGCTCGTCATCGGGGCGTTGAAGCAGATCTGGCCGCCGTTGATCGTCGCGCCGGCCGGCGAGATCGCCTGGATCGTCTCGACGTTGTTTTCGGCGTCGGTCAGCGTATACGGCACGCACAGCTGCCCGGCCTCGCACAGGAATACCGTCTGGTTCGCGCCGAGATCCACCACCGGTCTGGTATTGACATCAAACGCCACGTGGAACGAATCGACACAGGTGGCGCCGCACGCATCGATACACATCACTTTGACCCAGGCCGACTGATCGCCGGTCGGGGTGTAGGTCCAGTAGCCGCCGGTGAGGGTACCCGGGCCGGACACGAGTTCGCAGTGATCGAAATTGCCGTCGGGATCGGTCCCGCTCACCGCGAGACTCACCGGCGCCGCCACGCACTGGAAGAATGACT
>CAYPYM010000047.1:0-3147 GCA_964414435.1 uncultured Ignavibacteriales bacterium
ATCGGTTCCGATGCGGTCGGGAAATCGCCCGGTTCCGGGGAGAAGGCGCGATGGGCGAGGTCGGATCATTTCGACGGTTCCCGCTTCGTCAACCCGAGGGCGACCTCGGTTGTCGCCGACGGCGGCTACTGGACGGTGCTCAAGAACCGCTTCATCCGCACCGACAACTGTCGACCCGATGGGCCGTTGCCGTCGGCAACGCCCGATCTTGCCGCATTCGAAACCGGTTCGGAGGTGCGCGCGATCTGGCTCGGGCACGGCACCACGCTGATTCGGATTGACGGCGTCACGCTGCTGACCGATCCGGTGTTCGACAACGAGGTAGCGGTATTTGTCGGAAGCACGAAGCGTTTTTCGCCGCCGCCGATCTCAGCCGCGGACCTCCCGCCGATCGACGCCGTGTTGATCTCACACGACCACTACGATCATCTCGAAATGTCCACCGTGAAGTATCTCGGTGCGAAAGGGACCCGGTTCCTGGTACCGCTCGGGATCGGGGCGCACCTGCGCGGGTGGGGCGTCCCGCCGGACCAAATCACCGAACTCGATTGGGGCGGAACTGTTCGGATCGGATCGGTAGATTTGATATGTACGCCGACACGACACTATTCCGGTCGAAGCCCGCGGGTGGTCAACAGCACCCTATGGTGTTCGTGGGCCGCTGTTGGGCCGGCGCATCGCATGTTCTACGGCGGCGACACCGGCTACTCGACCGCGTTCGACTCGCTCGGCCGTCAGTACGGGCCGTTCGATCTCACGCTCTTGCCGATCGGCGCGTATGCCGACGCCTGGCCCGACATCCACGTCACGCCGGAACAGGCGGTCGATTTCCATCGGGCGTTACGGGGAAGGGTGCTGCTGTCGGTCCACTGGGGAACCTTCGGCCTGGCTTGTCACCCGTGGAACGAACCGGCGGAGCGGTTGCTAGTCGCCGCGGAGCGGCAGAATGTCCCGTGCGTCATCCCGGTCCCCGGCGAGCTGATCGATCCGGCGGGCGAGCTGCCTTCGGACCGGTGGTGGCGCGAGGTCCACTGAGTTGGCAGCGGCCATGTGCCGCGGCTCGACAGCAAGTCAATTATCGATCGCTTCAGCCCACCCTTTCACTCATCCGCGCTTGCCTCGTCACGGCCGGTTGACTATCATTGTAAGAGACCCGGAACCCACATAGGAGATCGCGCCCGGCAGGGCCGTTATGAAAGCAACCCGCCTCGAAGCCTTCAGCGACGGCGTCATCGCCATTATTATCACCGTCATGGTGCTCGGGATGCGGGCGCCGAACGGCACCGAATGGTCGGCGCTCGTACCGGTCATCCCGGTGTTTCTCACCTACCTCATGAGCTTTGTCTATCTTGCGATTTACTGGAACAACCATCATCACATGCTGCATGTCACCGAGCGCGTGAATGGACGAATCCTCTGGGCGAACCTCCACCTGCTGTTCTGGCTGTCGCTGGTGCCGTTTGTCACCGCCTGGATGGGGGAGAATCACTTCGGTGCCCGACCGACCGCACTTTACGGGGGCGTCCTGCTTATGGCGGCGGTGGCATACACAGTACTTCAGGCGACAATCGTCTCCACGCAGGGGCCGGAGTCAAGACTGCGTAAGGCGGTGGGGCGGGACCGCAAGGGGAAGGCATCGCTGCTGCTTTACGCAGCGGCGATCGGTCTGAGTTTCTGGAACCACTGGGTGTCGGTCGGGATCTACATCTTCGTGGCGCTCCTCTGGCTGGTCCCCGATCGCCGCATCGAACGGAGTATCGCATGACGGCGGTGAGCGCGCAGCAGTTCGCGACCCGACTCGCCCAGCTCTGTGTCACGGGAGTGGGGCTGGGGCTTCCCAACAAGCGCATCGATCAGCAGCTTCTCCTCATGAGCATCAGGCTCACGCTCGAGGCGGGGCGCCGTTACGAGGAAACGGAGCTGAACGCCGCGATCACACGATGGAAAGCCGAAGTTGGAATCAATATCGATCTGGACCACGTGTCGCTCCGGCGCCACCTGGTCGATGAGGGGTATGTGGTGCGCGATCCGGCCGGAAACTGCTATCAGGCCGCTCACAGCAGGAGCGAGGATCTGTTCGATCCGGCGATTGCCGGGCTTGATCAGGGGGGAATCATTCGTGCCGCGCTGGAGCGGCGTGAGCGCCGCAAACAGGCCCATCAGTCAGGCGGCGAATAATAAAAGTCTCGGAACCGCGTCATCCGAGCTCCCGGCCATCGATCCGCGCGGCCCGGTTGACCGCTCTTGCTTCAATCCCCGAAAATCTTATCGCTGAGAATCGCCGGCGTTCTGCGTCGCTTTTCGGCGGGCCTCGGCAAGATCACGTTCGGCCTGACGCTGCGCCTTCTCGGCTTCGATTCGCGCCGACCGAGCTTCGCGCACCCGCTGCTCGAGGATGCTCAGGTCAACCTCGTACCCCGTCCCAAGCTTGCTGTCGGCACCCCGCGGCGATTCCGTCGAATTGATCAACTGCGCATCGGGTGAATCGCCCGGCTCCGCCGCGCTCGTCACTACCGCGCCGTAGTTCGTCGGGTAGTAGACCGCGGTGAGTTTGGCCGACTGACACGACGCCGTTCCGCCGGCACTGGAGAAGAACCCTTCGAGCCGGAAGGTGAAAGTACCGACTGTCTTGAAAAACACCCGCTGCGACGAGAGCGCGAAGAAGTTACTCCCGGCGCTGACATATGAGCCCAGCCCGAACGTTACGAACTGGCCCGGGATCAGGTTGCCGCCGGCGGCCTCGTCAATCTGCATGTAGACATCGTTGACACCGGTGGTGCCCGACGTTTCGAACTGGGCGCTCGCCTGCAGCACGACATAGCCGTGAGCGGGGATGTTTATGGTCACGGTGACGATGTCGGCCATCGAACTGCCCAGCGCCTGCGGCGTCGTCAGGATGGTCGAAGCGATACCGGGCTCGTCTTCGGTTTCGAGTGAATTGATCGCGCCGTCGGGCAGAATCACGCTCTGGTCGCCGAACTTGGCGCCGTACAACGAGATCGTGGGCAGTGAACCGACCGCGGTACTCCACAGGTCAATGCTGCCGCCTTCGTTGAGCGCGGCCGAGCCGCCCCGGAAATAGATTCCGTCGCCGCCGTCACTGCGGTACAGGATCGCCTGGCCGCCGTACTCACCGCCGCCGTCGAG
>CAYPYM010000047.1:3247-10808 GCA_964414435.1 uncultured Ignavibacteriales bacterium
CGCCGTCACTGCGGTACAGGATCGCCTGGCCGCCGTACTCACCGCCGCCGTCGAGCACGGCCGTCGGCAACTCGTTGTCGTTGTGGACCTCGACCAGGCCCGAAGGAGCGCTGCCGTCGAGATCAACCCTGGTCAGAGCGTCGCTGCCGGCGATCGCAACCCGGCTGTTGGCCGGATCGAGCGTAATCCGGGGATCGGGCGACGGGGAATCGTACCAGTCGGACAACCCGGTGAACTCGGACGGTCCGGCGCTGAAGGTTCCGGTCACCACGAGGGAGCCATTTATCGTGTCACTCGAGAGCCGGTCGGCTGTCCCGGCATGAAGAGCATAGGGAGCGGCGACAATCCGGGTGCGGGGGCGGAGTTCCGGCTCGGCGCCGACCTGCACCCCGACCCAGGTGAGACTGTCCGCGAAGAGGGTATCGGGAAGAGGCGCGGTGGGAGCCGCTCCCAGCAGGATCGTGAAACGCCCGCCAATGGTCGAGACGTCGGTGGGGCCGCTGTCCCAGAGCACATAGGCCGGCGCCGTCGCAAGCGAGTCGCGGTACACCACAAAGCGAACCGAGAGTGTGGTATCGTCGATCGGAGTGCCATCGAGGCCGGTCAGATACCCCTGGTAGCTGAACGCGGCAGGCGGGGCGGCATGGATCGATAACGCAGAAGCGGCGGCGATCATCAGGGCAGCGCAAATGAGAGCGAAACGCGGCATGCATTCCTCCCGTTAACGGTCGTTGTCGTTGTAATTCGATCGAGTCGTTGAGAACGTCACGTGGTTCCTGATCCTGTCCGACGACACAAAGGGGAAGCCGCCGGCGGACATTCGAAGTAAAGTGGATCGGCCTAATTATTCCCCACAATCAATATAACGGGCCTCAGGGGGAAGTCAAGGGATGTTCCCCCGGAGAGGCCGGCCGCCGATTCGGCCGGTGAGAAAAGGGTTGAACCTCCCCCGGGGAAAGCGTAGGTTCAAATCGCCTAATTCGAACTATAAGGAACCCGGCGCCATGGACCGGTTGACCCTCTCCACCGACTGCCGCGACAATGCCGACCGCCGCGAGCAGTTCTATCGCTACGTGAAGGCCGTCTTCCCCGGCGCGGATTTCCGCACCTGGTACGACCGCGGCTTCTGGTTCGATCGCTACATCCCCCATGCCCTGCTCGATCGCGACCGGATTGTGGCCAATGTATCGGTGACAGTGATGACCCTGCTGGTCGAGGGCGCCGAAGTCCGTGGCCTTCAGATCGGCACCGTCGGAACGATTCCCGAGTACCGCGGTCGCGGTCTGTCGCGGCGGTTGATGGAGCTGGTTATCGAGCGGTACGAACCTCAGGTCGATCTCATGTTCCTCTTCGCCAACGACGAGGTGGTCGATTTCTACCCGAAGTTCGGCTTCGACGCATATAATGAGGTCGTCTTCATTTCCGATGGTACGCTCACGCCGCGACTCGGCGATACCCGGCGTCTCGATCTCAACAACCCGTCGGACCTCGCACTGATCCGCGAGCGACTGAGGCGCCGACAGCCTCTGACCCGCCGGTTCGGAGCGATCGACTACGACTGCATCACCCTCTGGCATCTGCACAATCTCTTCCCGGAACACATCTACTATGTCACGAGCGACGATGTCATCGTGGTGGCCTCCGAGCGCAACGGCGTTCTCAATGTCTGGGACGTTGTCTTCGACCACCCCTTCGATCTGAATCGCGCGGTGGCTTCCGTTCCCGCCGGTGCCGATGTCCGGCAGGTGCGTTACCACTTTTCGCCGGACCTTCTCGAGTTCCGCCATGACGCGACCGAGCTGCCCGAGGATTCGACCCTCTTTGTCCGGGGGCAATTTCCGCTGGCCGAGCGGCCGTTCAAGTTTCCATTTACAGCTCAAACCTGAGCAGTCGCACCGCGGCGACCTTCCAGGCATATCACGAATATTCGTCAGTCCCGCTCGCGAGATTCCGTAACCCGCGAAATCTCGCGCACCTTCATCCGAGCCTCGCAGCTCTCTTAAGTCTATCAATGACAACGAGACAGGCGCGGCCTGTCTAGTTTGGCACGGGGTGTGCAATGGACTCTCGCAACGATGACGACAACGACACGCAGAACAGACGAAACGATTTCAAAACACACAACCACAAGGAGACATACCATGTCCAGCAATGCCACCCCCGCCCCGAGCGCCAAAGTCGTGCTCAACGGCGTCGATGTCACCGGCTTGGTCGAGACGATCGAAGCCATCAAGGAAACGCCGGCGCTCGGCGAAAGTCACTTCCGTGCGGCGAACCGCTGGATCGACGGCGCCCACAACCGCTCGACGATCAAGGGCTTCTACGCCGCCCTGCAGGAAGATACGTCGCGCGAAGCGCCGTTCATCATGGACAACGATGAACCGCCGCTGCTGTACGGCCGCAACATCGGGGCCAACCCGGTCGAGTACCTCCTCCACGCGGCGGCCGGTTGCGTCACGACAACTTTCGTGTACTACGCCGCCGTGGAAGGGATCAGGATCGACGAGATGGAAACGACGGTCGAGGGCGATATCGATCTGCGCGGACTGCTCGGACTCGACAAGAACGTCAGTCCCGAGTATCAGGAGATTCGCTTCACCTTCCATGTGAAGTCCGACGCTCCCACCGAGAAGATCGAGGAACTCCTGCGCCTGGCCGAAATGCGGTCGCCTTCGTACAACTCGATCGCGAAGCCGGTCAAGACCCGCGTGCAACTCGACCACAAGCAGGCGTAGCCCCACCCGCACCGGCTTGTTCAGCAAGCCGAACGCAGACAGCCGCATACGGTCGGAAGGCAGAAACCTTCCGGCCGTTCATTTTTCCCCCGGAGCGCCCCAAGTGCGGGCTTGCCCGCACCGTGACAAACTCGCTATCTTGAGTCGGCGGCAACGAACACAATCTGAGGGAGAGCCGAGATGAAATACTCAAGATGGATTCTGGCGGCGCTGGTTCTGCTGGCGACCGGTGTACAGGCGGCCGACAGTCCGGCCCAGCCGAATATCGCGACGTTTTCGATCGTCGCGCGCGACTCCGCGACCGGCGAGCTGGGCGTGGCGGTGGCGTCGCGCTTCTTTGCGGTCGGCTCGGTCGTGCCGTGGGCGAAAGCCGATATCGGCGCGATCGCGACCCAGGCGTACGCGAATACTTCCTATGGCTGGCGCGGACTGGACATGCTGGCCGCCGGCCTTTCGCCGGATCAGGTGCGGGACAGTTTGATCGCGTCCGATTCCGGGTTCGCCCGACGGCAGTTCGGGATCGTCGCGGCTGACGGCCGCTCGGTGACGTTCACCGGCGACAGTTGTTCGGCGTGGGCCGGCGGACGGTCGGGACCGAACTACGCCGTGCAGGGCAATATCCTCGCCGGTGAGGCGGTCGTCACGG
Organism: uncultured Ignavibacteriales bacterium; assembly: GCA_964414435.1. GTDB lineage: Bacteria > Zixibacteria > MSB-5A5 > GN15 > FEB-12 > JAGNLV01. The sequence continues at coordinate 6,629 of CAYPYM010000047.1, forward strand.
CGATGGAAAAGGCGTTTCTCGAGACCAAAGGCACCCTGGCCGAGCGGATGTACGCGGCCCTGCTGGCCGGCGAGGCCAACGGCGGCGATTCGCGCGGCAAGCAGTCGGCGGCGCTGCTCGTGGTAAAAAAAGGCGCCGGCTACGGCGGCTTCACCGATCGCGCGATCGATATCCGGGTTGACGACAGCGAGGAACCGTTCAAGGAACTGGGCCGGCTGCTCAATATCGCCCAGATGAACTACCTCTGGAATGAGGCCTGGACCAAGTTTGAGGAGAAGGACTACGCTGCGGCGCTGCCGCTCATGGAAAAGACGGCCTCGATGGCTCCCGACTATGCCGAGGTCCTCTATGACCTCGCGGTGATCCGGCTGGCGGCGGGCGAACGTGACGGCGCGCTGGAAGCGCTCGCCAAAGCGGTGCAGCTTAACCCGAAACTGGCCGCGGCAGCCAAAACCGATCACGATCTGGACGCTCTTCACGGCGACGCGACATTCGAAAAGCTGACCGGGCAATAGGCCGATTTCGACCGGGCGAAATCGCCCGACCCGGTTCCCCTTGCGTTGTGGACTAAAAGAGCCTATATTGGGCCATGCACGAATACGACGACAGCGACGACCGCACCGAGCGGTTTACTCTGCTCACCCGCGGCCTCGCGATCGGGCATTACCGGATCGTGAGCCCGATCGGGGCGGGTGGAATGGGCGAGGTCTACCTGGCCGAGGATACCGCTCTCGATCGGCCGGTCGCGATGAAGTTCCTGCCCCGGGCGCTTTCCCGCACTGAGGAGTACCGCCGGCGGTTCCTCCGCGAGGCGCAGGCCGCCGCTCGGCTGAGTCACCCCAATATCGTGACCATTTTCGAGGTCGGTGACCATGACGGCCGCCCGTATTTTACGATGGAGCATGTCGAGGGGCGGTCGCTTAAAGACTACGCCGCCGAATTGCATCCCTCGCTGGAGACGATCATCGATCTGATCGACCAGCTCGCCGAAGGTCTGGCGTCGGCGCACGAGAAGGGCGTCACCCATCGCGATATCAAGCCGGCCAATATCCTGATCGATTCCCACGGCCGAGCCCGGATTGTCGATTTCGGGCTCGCCTCGGTCAAAGGCACCGACCACATCACCCGCACCGGCTCGACACTGGGCACGATCGGCTATATGTCGCCCGAGCAGGTGACCGGCGGTGAGGTCGACAGCCGCAGCGACCTGTTTTCGCTCGGCGTCGTTTTCTACGAACTGCTCACCGGCCGCTCGCCGTTCCGCGCCGATTCCGAGGCGGCCACACTCTACGCGATCGCCAACAAACCGCCCGAACCACTGAGCCGATACCGCTCCGATACGCCTTCCGGCCTTCAGGCGATTGTCGACCGGCTCCTCGCCAAGGATCCGGCGCAGCGTTACCAGGCCGCCGGGGAACTCACGGCCGATCTGGCCCGGTTCCGCACCTCGCCGAGCGGATTCCCCGAGACCATCGAGCGCGCGGCCTCGATTGCCGTACTGCCGTTCACCAATCTCAGCGCCGATCCGGAGCAGGAGTATTTCTGCGACGGTATCGCCGAGGATATTATCGGCGACCTGAATCAGATCCCCGGTCTCCGGGTGGTGGCGCGTACGTCGGCATTTGCCTTCAAGGGAAAACACGAGGATGTGCGTGAGATCGGGCGGCGCCTCAATGTCGCCCACGTGCTCGAGGGGAGCGTGCGGAAAGCGGGCGGACGGCTGCGGATCAGCGCGCAGTTGATCGAGGTCTCGAGCGGATACCAGGTCTGGGCCGACAAGTACGATCGCCAGCTCGAGGATCTCTTCGCGATTCAGGATGAAATCTCACATGCGATTGTCGAACAGCTGAAGCTGGAACTGGGTGATGAACCTGCCCGCCCGCGCAACGCGGCCGAACCGCCGATCGAGGCGTACCAGCTCTACAGCCAGGGACGGCACCAGCTGAACTTACGCACGGCGGAAAGTTTTGCGCAGGCGCTTGAATATTTCGAGCAGTGCATCAGGCTGGCGCCGGACTATCCGCTGGTGCACGCCGGCCTCGCCGACGCCTACTTCCTGCTGTTCGCCTACGATATCATGACCCCGCGCGACGCCTCGGCCCGCTCGCGCATCGCCGCTCAGCGGGCGATCGAACTCGACTGCAAAGTCGCCGATCCCTATGCCACTCTCGGCGGCGTCCTCACCTTCCACGACTGGGCCTGGGCCGATGCCGAGCAGTCGTTCCGCAAGGCGTTGGAACTCACACCGGGGCACGCCACCTCGCACCAGTGGTACGGCGAGCTGCTCACGTTTCTCGGGCGCAGCGAGGAAAGCGCCCGGCATTTCGAGATCGCCCTCCAGCATGATCCGCTCTCACCCGTCGTGCTGACCATGTACGGCTGGCACCACCTGCGGTTCGGGCGCCCGGCCGAGGCGCTCACTCATGTCGAGCGCGCGATCGAGCTGCACTCGAGTAACGACTTCACTTACGTCCTCGCCGGTCAGGCGCATATCGCGCTCGGCGATGCCCGGCGCGGGTATGAGTATCTTCAGCAGGCCCGCGAGGTTTCCCATGACAGCGTCCTGTCGCTCTCGACCTGGGGGCATATGCACGCGCTCGATGGCAAACCGGAGGTCACCACGGAGGCGTTGGCGCGTCTGCTGGACGCCTGCGGGGACCAGTACATTCCCCAGGCGTATCTGGCGGCACTGCACCACGATGTCGGGCATCACGAGGAAGCGCTGGCCTGTCTCAAGGAGGCGCTGCGGCGGCGCGATGCCGAGCTCATCTTCATGGCCGTGATGCCGTCGTACGCCCCGGTCCGCCGCGATCCGCAACTGGCTACGCTGCTTTCGGTTCTCGGCCTTCCGCCCACCGACCGCTGACCTCCCCTTGTGATCGCTTGCACCCGCAGGTTAGTCCGCACTCACCCCGCTGTCGGCTACTGCTCAGACCTCCCTGTCCATCGATTGCGCATCTGCAATTAACCTCGAACAAAGTCGGCCGGATTGAAGTTATTCAGAAACAACCCCCCGAACCGGGTTGTATAATGGACAGCCGGAGTCCGATTACGATCGGCCGCCGGTGTTCTGACAAGTCACAATGGATTCTCGACCCAGAGGCATGAGGCACAGAGCATGACGAAGTCACGCGCGTTTCTTTTCCTGATTCCCCTCCTCACCCTGATTCTCTTGCACACCCCTTTGACTCACGCCGCCGATGTCCCCCAGAACCTGGTCGTGATCGATTCGGCACTCAACCACTCGATCGATCTGAAAGGCAAGGTCGTGTATGTCGATTTCTGGGCGTCGTGGTGCGTACCCTGTCGGAGCTCCTTCCCGTGGATGCAGCGCCTGGCCGCGCAGGACAGTTCGAAAGGGCTCGTGATCATCACGGTCAATCTCGACAAGGACCACAAGGCCGCCGAGAAATTTCTGAACGACATGAAGACGTCGCTGCCGGTCGTATTCGATTCGACCGGAGTCCTCGCAGAGCAGTACAATCTTGAGGTCATGCCGACTTCGTTCGTGTACGGTCGCGACGGCAAGCTGCGACAACGCCACGAGGGATTCAAAGCCGACAAGACGACCGAGATGGATTTGCTGATCGAAGATCTACTGAAAGAGGAGGCTTCTCAATGAAGATAGTCCGAGCCCTCATCCCGTTGATCCTGCTCGCCGCCGTGGTTTTCGCCCTGAGCGGCTGCGCGGCGGTCGGCGTGAATGTGTGGGAACGCGACGTGCTCTCGAAGCCGTCGATGCAGCTCGACAACGAAGCGATAGACCGTTCGCTCGATGACCACATCTATTTCTCGAAAGAAGCCTCGAGCGGCGGACGCGGTTTCGGCGGCGGGGGCTGCGGATGCAATTGAACGCCCGCCGGTCGATTCGCGGCGCCGTTGCCGCGCTCAGCGCTTCGCTGCTCGGAACCGGCGCGGCACACGCGGCCGACTCCACCCGGGTCGAATCGTCGCTGCTGCTCTACTCCGAAACGAGTCGGGTCAAAGCCGCCGAGGCGCTCCTGAATTACATCAAGCCGCTCAAAGGGGACCGCATCCTGACCGCGCGGGTCACCTACGACGGCCTCACCGGAGCCTCGCCCAACGGCGCGACACCGTCGCGGAGCATCCAGACCTTCACCAGCCCCTCCGGATCCGCCGGCTACTCGGTTGGCGCCGGGGAGATGCCGCTGGACAACAC
>CAYPYM010000048.1:0-10649 GCA_964414435.1 uncultured Ignavibacteriales bacterium
GGAGCGGCTGCGGGCGTTTATTCGCAAAGATATCACCGACGCGGCCGTGTACGACACAGCCGACCTGGCATTCCAGAAGGGGGTCACGACCCTCAAGCTGTATTTTATGATCGGGCTGCCGACCGAGACGAACGAGGATCTGCTCGCGATCTGCCGAATGGTCGAGAAGGTGTTCGAAATATCGAGCCACTACAACGGCCGGAAGACGATCAACGTGACGTTGTCGCCGTTCGTGGCCGAGCCGCACACGCCGTTCCAGTGGGATGCTACCGCGACGCCTGACGAGATTCATGAGAAGCTCAAGTTCGTGAAGCGCAACGTGCGCAACCGTCATATCAATTTCAAGCACAACGCCACCGAGGAGACGGTGCTCAAGGCGCTCATGTCGCGCGGCGGGCGGGAGCTTGGCCCGGTGATCGAGCAGGTGTACCGCGGGGGCGGGCGATTCGACGGCTGGGCGGAGGATTTCAAACCGTCGCTCTGGTTCGAGGCCTGCGAGCAGCGCGGGATCGCAATCAACGACCGGCTCAAGCCGATCCCCTTCTCAGCCGATCTCCCGTGGTCGCACATTCGTAAGGGGCCGTCGGCGGAACATCTCCAACAGGAACGCCAGCGGACCTCGACGCAACTTCGGGAGTACGTCCCCAAACCGCGACCGGCCGAGGGCGAAGGAATTCCGGAACCGCAGATGCAGTACGGTCGCGGTAAGAAGAAGGTGGCGTCGCGAAATCTCGCCGCGCCAACCAAGAACCGGGTGCGGCTGCGCTGGGGTAAGGCGGAGCGATACAAGTACATGTCGCATCTGGATAATCTCCGGCTGATCGAACGGACGATCCGCAAGTCGGGGCTGCCGGTGGCGTACAGCCAGGGGTTCCATCCGCAGATGAAGCTGTCGTTCGGACCGCCGCTGCCGCTGGGGATGACATCGGAGGCGGAGTATCTCGACATCACGCTCGACACGAGCCTGATGCCGTACATGCTGGACAAACTACGGACGGCGCTGCCGGACGGGATAGAGATTCTCGACGCGGCGGTGGTGCTCGGCAAAGGGCCGTCGCTGTCGTCGCTGCTCAACCGGATCGAGTATTCACTGGCGCTCGATGATGACGACGACGAGTCGACGATCGGGCAGCGGGCGGCCGAGATTTTGCAGGCCGATGCGCTGGAGATCGAGCGAAGCGGGAAAAACGGCACCGTGACGGTTGATATCCGTCCGGCGATTTACGATATATCAGTGAACGCAGGGACTATCGAGCTGACGCTCGGTGTTGGCGAGGGCGGTTACGCCCGTCCGACCGAGCTGCTCGAACAGCTGGTCGGCGGCGACCGGGCCAGGGCGCTGGTGCTGAGACTTCGCCGCAGGGCGATGTACCGGATCGACACCGACGGTAACCGGGTTGATCCAATGCAATTGTAGGGCATATGGTAAGAACAGGGACTGGCGAAAAGGGGAAACGGTTCGACCCGATCCGCGCCGCGGCGGTCGAAGCGATGGTGCTGATCGAGCAGGGTGATCAGACCGATAACGCGGTCGGCGCGGTCATGGGCAGCCGCAGCATGCGGCCGATCGACAAACGCTTCCTGCTGCAACTGGTCAACGGGGCGACCAAAATGCGGCGGCGGCTCGACCACGAGATCAAGTTCTATCTCGCGCGGCCGTCGCGCGAACTCCCGCTCAAACTCTCGAACATCCTCCGGCTGGGGTTCTACCAGCTTCATTTCACCGATCGCATTCCGGCGGCGGCGGCGGTGTCGGAGTCGGTGAACCTCGCGAGCCACATGACCGACCGTCCGCGGGCCAATCTCGTCAACGCGGTCATGCGGGCGTGTATCCGCGAGCCGCACAAGGTCGTCTACGCCAACAAGGAAACGGAGCCGGTCAAGTATCTCGGCGACTACTACTCCTTCCCCGACTATTTCGTCGCCTACTGCCTCCAGGAATTCGGCTTCGAGCATACCGAGAAGCTGCTTCAGACATTCAACGAACCGCCGCATGTGACCTACCGGGTGAATTTCCTCAAGGCGAAACCGGATGAAGTCGCGAATGTTCTCAGCCAGAACAAGGTCGAGTTTTCGTACGGCAAGTACCTGCCCGAGTTCATTCATATCGAAGAAAGCGGCCTTCCGCTGCAAGCGGAACTGATCGACACCGGCAAGGTGTTCGTGCAGGACGAGTCGGCCGGGCTGTGCGCGCGCCTGCTCAACCCGCGGCCGGGCCAGAACGTGGTCGACCTGACCTCGGCCCCCGGCGGCAAGACGACCTATATGGCGATTCGGATGCGCAATCGCGGCCGGGTCACGGCGGTCGACAAGTCGCATCAGCGCCTGCAGATGGTGGTCGAGAACGCGCAGAGGCTGGGGATAAAGATTGTCTCGCCGGTCGCCTGCGACATGAACGAGTTTCGCGGCGGGCCGTTCGACCGCGTGCTGCTCGATCCGCCCTGCTCGGGCTGGGGCACGGCGGGCAAGAACTCCGATCTCCGCTGGCAGAAATCATCGGTGGATATTGAGAACCTCGCCAAGATCCAGGGGAAGATGATCGACCGGGCGTCACGGCTGGTGAAGCCGGGCGGCGTGATGGTCTATTCGACCTGCACGATCATCCGGGCCGAGAACGACCAGGTGGTGGAGGAGTTCCTGCTTCGCAACAAGCAGTTCGAGATAGCGTCGGCCAAAGAGTTTTTCCCGGACGAGCTGGTGAACGACCGCGGTTTTGTCAAGACGTATCCCGAGGTGGGCAAACTGGATGGCGCCTTCTGCGCCCGGCTGGTCCGCAAGCTCAAGCACTAAACGCTGTTAACGATCCGTCGCGACATCGCCGGAGCGGTTTTTATCCTTGCATTTCCCCCCGGAATTTTCAACTGTAGCGGTGTATAACAAGTCGGAACAACGAACCCGAAACCAGTGAGCCCATGCCCGAATTACACGCAACGAGACTTGAAAAAGGCCCCAAGGCAACCGGATTCCTCGGCGAGTACCTGCCGAAGGGATCAATGCAGCGCAAGCTGGTCCTGTGGATCGGCGTGCCGCTGGTGGCGCTTATCCTCATGTATTTCATCATGGACGATTTCGTGATGATGGCGATCACCCGCCACGGCGACGAATTCCCGCTGCCCGATTTCTCCAACCAGACGATTGTGGAGGCCGCACTCAAGCTCGATGACCTGCATCTCCCCTACGAGGTGACCTCGAGTGAATTCGCGCCGGGCAAGCCGAAAGGGGTTATCCTCTCGCAGTTCCCGCTGGCCGGCACCAAGGTCAAGGAGGGACGGATGATCAAGTTCGTGACCTCGGCCGGCGAAAAGCTGATTGCGATTCCGAACACGGCCGGTGAATCGGTGCGTCAGGCGATGCTTGACCTGGAGACCTCGGGGCTGAAACTGGGTGAGATCGCATGGGCGTTTTCGGATACCCTGCCCGAGCGGGTGGTTGTGTTTTCCTACCCGGCCTCGGGGACCGAGATTCCGCTCGGATCGCCGGTCAACCTGATGGTCAACCGCGGCCGGGCCTCGAATTTCACCTATATGCCGCGGGTCACCGGGCTTCCGCTCACCGAGGCGACCAAGAAACTGGTCGACAAATCGCTCAAGGTGGGGGTCGTGACCTACCGGGTCGACGAGAACTACCTGCCCGAGACGGTGCTGGAGCAGTCGGAGTCGGCCGGGACGGAGCTTGATATCGGGACCGAGATCGACCTGGTGGTGAGCAAGACGCCGTAGGTCTTACGGCCCGGGCAATCCTTCAAACTGCCGCATAATCCTTGAATCTGCTGGTACACAGTCAGCCCGCCGAACTCTCCAGGCCGATGCGGACGATTGTCGCGAAGACCTACTCGCCGGAGGTGGTCGAGCGCACGACTGTCGATCGGATCACCTACCTCTCCGAAGGTCTCAAAATCAACGGCTACATTGCGCGGCCGGCCGAGCCGGGTCGCTACCCGGTCCTGCTGTGGAACCGGGGCGGGTTCGGCGACCGGGGTGCGCTCGATGACCTTCGGGCGTATTTGATCCTGGCATCGACAGCGCTCTGGGGATACACCGTCCTGGCAACCCAGTACCGGGGAAATATGGGGTCGGAGGGCGAGGAGGACTGGGGCGGGCGCGATGTTTACGACGCGCTCAATCTGCTGAAGGTCGGCGAGCAGCTCGATTTCTGCGACATGAGCCGGGTGGCGATCGAAGGAGCGAGCCGGGGCGGGATGACGACTTTCCGGGCGCTCACGATGGACGACCGGTTCCGGTGCGCGATGGTCCACGCCGGGGTGAGCGATTTGTATTCGCTGGCCGAAGCGAGGGGTGATTTTGCCGATTCGCTGGAAGCGATGTTCGGGCAGTGTCCGCCGAACGAGAAGGAGCGGAAACTGGCCGAGCGCTCGGCGGTGTATTTTGCCGACCGGTTTCCGGACAACGTGCCGCTGCTTCTCATGCACGGGACGGCGGACGCGCGGGTGCCGATTTCGCAGAGCGAGGATTTGTGTGCCGAGCTGAAGCGGGCGGGGAAACCGGTGGAGTTTGTGCGGATCGAGGGGGGCGGGCATGTGGCGCTGAAGGACGGGTCGTATCGGGAGGTGGACCGGTATCGGAAAGAGTGGCTGGAGCGGTATTTGAAACCGTCGGTCGGGTAAACGGTCGCAAATCGGCCGGGTCGCCCTCGAATTAACTTACAAAAGATAAATCTTCTTGCCGTCAAGCGAGTTACAACGACCCCCGCGAACCGGCCAAACCGCTTGATTCCTATAAACTTCTTGCGATCCGAAGCGATTTCCTTATATTGTTGGGCTTTGTAAATTGGCCGCGTTGCAGCCGGTTACGGCGGCGCGGCCGGGGTCTTTAGGACAGACATGCCCAGGGTAGAACCTCTTTCGGGTTCGACCGGGGTAGGTGTTGCTTTTTTGTTATGTTCACGAACCTGACTGACAAGCTCGAAGGCGTCTTCAAGAAGCTCCGCGGGGCGGGTAAGCTCTCGGAGAAGAATATCAAGGACTCGATGCGCGAGGTCCGGCAGGCGCTGCTCGAGGCTGATGTCAATTACAAGGTCGCGAAGCGGTTTGTCGCGACGGTGACGGAGAAGTCGATCGGCGAGGATGTGCTCAAGTCGATCGAGCCGGGTCAGCAGGTTATCAAGATCGTCCACGACGAGCTGGTGCAGTTGCTCGGCGGGAAGACCGAGCCGCTGGCGCCGATCGACAAGTCGCCGACGGTCTACATGGTGTGCGGGTTGCAGGGATCGGGCAAGACGACGTTGTGCGGCAAGCTCGCCCTGATGACGAAGCGGAAAAACAAAAAGCCGCTTCTGGTCGCGGCCGATATCTATCGGCCGGCGGCGGTCAAGCAGCTCAAGGTGCTGGCCGATTCGATCGCGGTCGAGCATTTTTCGCTCGACGGCAGGAAGCCGCCGGAGATCTGCCGCGAGGCGATCAAGTACGCCGAGAAGAATTTTATCGATCTCGTCATTCTCGACACGGCCGGTCGGCTGCATGTTGACGAAGAGATGATGGTCGAGCTGGAGCAGGTCAAGAAGCTGGTGAATCCGGACGAGATCCTGCTCGTGGCCGATGCGATGACCGGTCAGGATGCGGTGAATGTCGCGGCCGAGTTCAACCAGCGGCTGGCGATCACCGGGGTGGTGCTGTCGAAGCTCGACGGCGACGCCCGCGGCGGCGCGGCGCTTTCGATTCGCGAAGTGACCGGCACGCCGATCAAGCTGGCCTCGGTGGGTGAGAAGCTCGGGGATCTCGAGCCGTTCCACCCCGACCGGCTGGCGTCGCGGATACTCGGCATGGGCGATATCGTCACGCTGGTGGAAAAGGCGGCGGAGACGATCGACCAGGAGAAGGCCGAACAGATGCAGGAGAAGCTGCTCAAGGCGCAGTTCAATTTCGAGGACTTCCTGGAGCAGATGAACCAGATCAAGAAGATGGGACCGCTCGACGGATTGCTCAAGATGATCCCCGGCATGGGCAAGGCGCTCAAGGGGGTGACGGTCGAGGACAAGGATATGGAGCGGATGGTGGCGATTATCAAGTCGATGACGATCGAGGAACGCCGTCACCCGAACCTTATCGACGGTTCGCGGAAGAAGCGGATCGCGGCCGGTTCGGGCAATTCGGTGCAGGCGGTCAATCAGCTGCTGAAGCAGTTCCAGGCGATGCAAAAGATGTTTAGCAATATGAACAAGGGAAAGCTGAAGGGTCTGCCCAAAGGCATGACGCCCTTCGGATGATTCCGTAATCAGGAGGTAATGATTCTTGGCCGTTCACATTAGACTGCTCCGGATGGGCAAGAAGAGACAGCCCTATTATCGTATCGTGGCCGCCGATTCGCGGCGCGCGCGTGACGGGCGTTTTCTCGAGATTCTGGGTACCTATAACCCGATCCGCAAGCCGGCGGAAGTGAAGCTGTTCGAAGAGAAGGTCACCCACTGGCTGAACGAAGGCGCGATTCCCAGCGACACCGTGCATTCGCTGCTTTCGCAGGTCGGCTACCTCGCCAAGTTCGAGGCGGCCAGGCGCGGGCAGGATGTCAGCGCGATGGAGTTGAAGACGGCGATCACCGAGCGGAAGAAGAAAACCCGCCGGATGAAAAAGGCCGCGGTGACCGCCGCCGAGGCGACGCCGGAAGCGGCGCCCGAGGCCGCGGAAACTCCGGCGGCCGAAGGCGACGCGCCCGCTGCGGAATAGATCGGTCCGGGTGATCTGCTCCGCCTGCGGCCCGACGGCCTGAGGCTGTCGGCGCGCGCCGATTCAGACTCGTAGACGACAGGAAGGAAGGACCAGGTATTATGCGGGAATTCGTCGAGTATATCGTCAAGTCCATCGTTGATAACCCGGGCCAGGTGGAAGTCAATGAGGTGCAGGGAAGCCGCACCACAGTCTACGAACTCCGGGTCGCCCAGAGCGATCTCGGAAAGGTAATCGGCAAAGGCGGACAGACCGCCAAATCGATCCGGACGATTCTGGCCGCGGCCGCCGCGCGCCAGGGCAAACGAGCCGTGCTCGAGATACTCGAGTAGACCGTGGCGGAAGTCGAGTTCGTCAGAGTCGGCTGGCTCGGTCGGACCAGGGGTGTCCGCGGAGAAATCTGGGTCACGCCCGACACCGACTTCCCCGAGCGGTTCGTGAAGCTGAAGGAGATATTCGTCCGGCACCGCGACACCTGGGAGAAGTTCGAGATCGCCGAATCATCGCTGGTCGGCGGCCGCCCGGTGCTGCGGTTCGAGGACATAACGACGCCCGAGGATGCGGCGCGGCTGACCAACCGCGAACTGGCCGTCCCGAAAGGCGAGGTCATGGCGCTGCCGGAAGGCAGTCACTATTACTTCGACCTGATCGGCTGCGGCGTGTACGACCGCGAATCGGGTGAATTGATCGGTGAGCTGGTTGATATTGAGGCGTACCCGGCGAACGACATGTACGTGATCGAAACGCCGGAGCACCATCGGGTCTATTGCGCCGCCGCCAAACCGTACGTGTTCGACATCGACACGGCCGGGCGGCGGATCGTGATAGACCGCGAGGGTCTGTTCGACGCCACCAGCCGCGACTGACCGGATACGATGAAGTTTGACATTATTACGCTCTTTCCCGATTATTTCAGCCTGTCGCTGCGGCAGTCGCTGCTGGGAAAGGCGCTTGAAAAGCAGCTCTTTGAAATCGAAATCGTCAACCTTCGAGACTTCGCGCTCGACAAGCATCGCACGGTCGACGACACGCCGTTCGGCGGCGGCGGCGGCATGGTGCTCAAGGTCGAGCCGCTCGACCGCTGCCTTCAGGCGCTCGGCTACAGCCGCCGGGGCCAGGCGGGTCCGCCCGACGACCGGGCGCGGATCCTGCTGACCTCGGCCGCCGGCGAACCGTTTCGCCAGCCGTCCGCGGTCCGATACTCGCTCTGCGAGCGGATCACGATCATCTGCGGGCACTATCTCGGTGTCGACGAGCGGATCATGACGCTCTATGAGATGGACGAAGTCTCGATCGGTGATTACGTGCTGACCGGCGGCGAGCCGGCGGCGGTGGTGATGGTCGACGCGATTGCACGGCTCATCCCGAATGTGCTGGGGAATTTCGAGTCGGCGCTGGAGGATTCATACATGAACCAGCTGCTCGGCACCCCGAGCTACACCCGCCCGGCCGATTACGACGGTCTTCCGGTGCCCGACGAACTGATGTCGGGCAACCACGCCGAGATCAGGGCGTATCGTCGTCGCGAGGCGATCCGGCGCTGTTTCAAGCGGCGGCCGGATCTGCTCGAGACGGCCGATCTCACCGATGATGAGGTGGCGTTTGTGGAACGTTTGAAGGAGGACGAAAAGTAGCGACCGCGGCAGATGAGGACATCTGCCGGACAGGTTAACGGTATCCACAGTGGTCAGCCTTCGACAAAGCTCAGGCTGACGGACTTCCGGTTTTTTGCCGCTGGATGAGAAGATCGGTCGGACGATCGACGAAAGATGATAAGGAACCGTGCGAAGCGCGGTGACGATAGATACGAACGTGAGAAGAACGAAGATAGAATCCGGAAAGGAACTACAGCGATGAAACGCATTGCCCAGATTGAGAAGAGCTTCATGCGGGAAAGCACTCCGCATTTCAGCTCGGGCGATACCCTTCGGGTCCACGTGAAGATCAAAGAAGGGGACAAAGAACGTATCCAGGTTTTCCAGGGGACGGTAATCGGTCGTCGCGGCGGCGGCCTGGGTGAGACGTTCACGGTTCGCAAGATTTCGAGCGGGGTCGGCGTCGAGCGCGTCTTCCCGCTCCATTCGCCCAATATCGCCCGGATCGAAAAGGTGCGCTCGGGTAAGGTCCGTCGGGCCAAACTGTATTACCTGCGCAACCTGACCGGTAAGTCGGCCCGAATCAAAGAAGAAATCGTTGACAGCGACAAGATGAACGGCGCCGCCAAGGAAGAGGTCGAAACGACGCCCGAGGTCGAAGAGACCCCGGCGGCTGAAGCGGCTCCCGAGGAGAACAAGTCCGACGCCGAATAACGCGGCTGACGATATTCCCCCCTGTTTTGAAATGAACCCGAAGCGCCCCCGATTGCCGGGGGCGCTTCGTTCGTAAGAGCGACCACTGATGACGTCACTCGCCGCAGACCGGCCGAATCCGGCCGACCGGTTCAAGCAATGTCCGCTCTGCGGGGAGTGGTTTTCGCTCGGCGATATCCTGCGCAATCCGATTATCAAGCCGATCGGCATGCTTCTCGAGGAAGCCGACCCGGAACTCAATTTCTACTACTTCAATCATGAAGTCCCCGGCTGCGGCACGACCTTCGTTATCGGCGTCGACGAGCTCCGCGGGGTAACCAGGCCGGACCTGGAACAGGACCGGCTCGACGGCGCTGACGCCTGCCCGGCCCGCTGCCTTCGGAGGCTGGAGCATGGCCCCTGTGACGGCACCTGCTACTATGCCCCGTATCGGCGGCTCCTCCGTCAATTGCAGGCGATCCGTCGGGTCCCGGCGGAATAGCGGCCCCATCGCAGGATTCCGCCCGTCCGCCGTTCCCTGACAAAAGCTCAGGAAATGGGTAATATCAGGGCCCTCCGGTGTCGATCTATGGGGAAAACAGGGGAACTGCGTCAATGGACTGCCTGAAGACTTGCCCCCTCTGCGGGGTTTCATTTTCTATCGACGACTTGCTGCATGACCGGCGAATTGCGCCGCTCGGTATGCGGGTCGAGGACGACGACTCCCGGCTCAATTTCATGTTTTTCACCCATGATATCCCCGAGTGCGGCACCACCTTTGTCGTGCCGGTCGAGGCGTTCCGGGAGGTCCTGCCGGAGCAGGCGCCTCCGGAGATCCGCACCGGCAGCGAGTTCTGCGAAGGCCGTTGCCGCGATCTGGCCGACCGGGGTCTCTGCCGTCAGGACTGTCGCTGGGCTCCCTACCGCCGTCTGCTCAGCCGGATGATCAACGAGCGCCGGGCGCCGTCGACCACACCCCCGGTTTCGTTCGAAGTCTGATCGATTCGGCGGCTTTCCGGCCGCCGCTATTTTCCTTTGAGAATCGTAAACGTGGTGTTGCCGTACTTGCGGCGCTGGAAGAGCGGGTAGTCGTGGAAATTGATCTTGCCCGTTTCGGAGGTATCGTGCTGGCAGAGGATGAGGCCGTCGGGCGACAACACCGGATGAGTCTCCATGAGGGCGAGGGCGCGGTCGATCAGGTCGCCGTACTGCGGCGGAGCCATCATGATGATATCGAAGCGCTTTTGTTCACCGTGCAGGCGTTCGATCGCCTTGTAGACATCGTCACGCGCACAGACCAGCCTCTCTCTTACGCCGTATTTCTCCGCCTGGCGATTGATCGATTCGACCAGTTTCGGTTCGAGTTCGATACCGAGCGCGGACGACGCGCCGCGCGAGACGGCCTCGAAAAGATACGAGCCGGTGCCGCTGAAGAGATCGAGATAGGCGGCGTCCTCGAGGTACGGCCTGAGGAAGTCGAAGATCGACTTGCGCAGGCGGGTCAACGGCGGACGGGTGGCGCCGAGATTGGGCGCGACGATCCGCTTGCCTTTGAGATCGCCGGCGACGATCGTGAATTCGAACTGGGTATTGGCTCGCTTGTCGGTCATTTCGTTCCTTCTGCGGCACCTCGTTTGCGTCAATATAGACCCGCGAAACGGGTAAAAAAAGCGCATTCACGG
>CAYPYM010000049.1:0-10465 GCA_964414435.1 uncultured Ignavibacteriales bacterium
CTCTCCCGGCCGGTGATTTCGTCTATTTTGTTTCGTACGAACTGCATGCCGGGGGAGTGACATACGTGCTGCACACCGAGGCCAACCCGGTCACTGTCCTGCAGCAGGTCGATCTCGCCTATGCGCCCGGATCGCTGACACCGTCAAGCGCAGCCGCCGGCTACCCGGTCGGGTTCGCCTTCGACATGAATCTCAACTCGGATTACCCGGTTGCGTTTGATGGAACGGCCTCGTCTCTGAACGTCACCGCTCCCGGATTTTCGGCGTCGACCAGCCTGATCGGTCCCGACACCCTCTATCCCGGTCCGAACCATCTTCGCGCCCAGGAGATATTTGTACCGCAGAACCTGAACGGCCAGTCGCTGACGCTCTCGGCGAGCTTCGATCTCACCGTCCCGGCCGTTCCGAATCCAATCACGGTCACCAGCAACTTCGACAACACCACCATACCGG
Source organism: uncultured Ignavibacteriales bacterium (assembly GCA_964414435.1). Taxonomy (GTDB): domain Bacteria; phylum Zixibacteria; class MSB-5A5; order GN15; family FEB-12; genus JAGNLV01. Next base: position 454 of record CAYPYM010000049.1, read on the forward strand.
TGACCGAACAGCCGGTTGCCCAGATTGTCGATCTGCGGATTGTCGCGCCGAACGCCCCCAGGGTGAACACCTCCCAACCGTTCCAGGCGAAATGTATCGTGGCGAACCTCTCGAGTACCGAGGTCGCCCCCTTTGACCTGCATCTCGAGAGCAACGGCAATTCGACTTTCGACACGCTCCAGTCCACACCGGTTATTCCGCCGCACGACACGATTGAGGTGCTTTTTGACTGCGTTGCCGCCCCCGCATCAAATCCGGCCGAACTGTTCCGCGTGAGCCTGTCGCCCGGTGCGCAGCAGTTCGTCGATCCGATCAATAACATCGCGATCGTGACGATCCAGACCCCGGCCGATCTCCAGTTTACTTACACCCTGTTCGGCGCGTCCGGCGGGCTGGTCGATCAGAGCGCCGGCTTCGGCCTCACCGTCGAGATCATGAACATGGGGGAGGCCTCGGCTTCCGACGGCGTCTATCTGCTCACCACCGACGGCATCGATTTTGGCCTCGATGATTCGACCGTCGGGACCGTCACGGTCGGCCGCCACGTGGAATTCCAGTTCGTGGCGCCTCCATTCGATACCACCGCCGACATTGTCTTCCAGCTGACTCAGGTCCCGCTCGACCTCAACACCGGTCAGCCGGCCATGATCGACTCGACCTCGATCACGATTCCGATCCGGGTGCAGACGCAGAATGCCGATCTGCTGGTTGAGGCCGTCCCGCTCGGGTCGAACCTCGTATCGCCCGGTCAGACCAAGGATCTCTTCCAGCTCAACCTGACCAACCGTGGCGTCTCGTCGCTCACCGCGATCCGCCTCAAGAATTTTGCGCTCGCCCTGCGCGGACGCGACAACCAGCCGCTCTCGGTATCGGCCTTCATCGACCCGTCCGGCACGAGCGTCTCCGAGCAGGGCACGCCGGTGCCTGCGACAGTTACGGCGAAGGACAAACTGCTCGTCGAATTCCCGGATTTCATCATTGCATCGGGGGAGACCCGGTCGATCGTGCTCACCGCTACGTTCCGCCAATCGATGTCGGGTGAATTTACGCTGTCGTTCGAGAGCGACGACATTTCGGCGGTGTTCTCCGGCGGTAGTCAGGACGGCCGCCCGGTGCGGATCGCCTCCGCCTCCGGCTCCCCGTTCCTGCTCTCGCGGCCCTACGTCGTGCGCGGGCATTCGCTCAGCGAGTCGTTTGTCATAGAGGACAACCCGTTCAACCCCACCACGCAGCCGGCCCGCTTCTCCTATGAACTCCCCGAACCGTCGGGCGTTGAATTCCGCGTCTTCACCCTGACCGGTGAAGAGGTCTACGCCCGCGACATTCCTGAAAATCTCGCCGGGGCCGTCGGCGTCGAACAGGAAGTGCAGTGGGACGGCCGCAACGGCTCGGGCCGGACGGTCGCCAACGGCGTGTATATCGTCTCGATCAAGATCGTAAGCACCGGCGAGCGGGCCCGCTTGAAGGTCGCGGTGGTGAAGTAGATGAAGCGGCTGATACTCATATGCGCGCTCGTCGCCGTGACGGCGATCCCCGCGCTGGCCGGCGACGCCGGTCAGGAGTCACCCTTCACCGTGGGCGTCGGCGCCCGCGCTCTCGGCATGGGCGGCGGGTTCACCTCGGTCGCCAACGACGCCTCGACCATCTACTACAACCCGGCCGGCCTGGCCCGACTCAATTTCCAGGAAGTCTCGGCGATGCATATGTCGCTGCTCGAGGGCACGATCTACGACTTCGGCGCGTGGGTGTATCCCACCACCCGCCTCGGCGGCTTCGGTGTCGCCTACATGCGGGTCGGCACCAACAACATCATCAAGCGCCAGGGGTTCGTTGATCTCGGCACCTTCGACTACTCGTATTCCCAGATCGTCGTCGCCTACGGCCGGAAGCTCCGCGGCCCGATCACGGCCGGGGTCAGCCTTAAGGCACTCTACCAGTCGCTCGATATCTACTCCGACTGGGGTATTGGCATGGACTTCGGCATGACCGCCGAGCCGTTCCGGCATATCACGATGGGTATGATCGTGCGCGACATGATTCCGGCGACGATCAGTCTCGACCAAGACGGTGAGACCCTGCCGATCACGGTCGCCGGCGGCGTGGCCGTCCACGACATCGACCTCGGCGGTCACCTCACCGGCCTGATGTCCGTCGAACTGGAGAAAATCGAAGATCGCGACACCCGCCTCCACACCGGAGCCGAAGTTGTGTTCGACAAGATGTACGCGCTCCGCGCCGGCTACGATCGCGACAACCTGTCCTTCGGGGCCGGTTTCCAGTACGGCCGCTTCAAGATGGACTACGCTTACAAGGTGCTCGACTATGTCGACGACAGCCACCGCTTCTCGATCTCGTACGAAATCGGCACCTCGATTCCCGATCAGGCCCGCGCCCATCAGGCCGAAGAACAGCGCAAGGGCTCGGCCCTGATCGAAGACGAACGCCGCCGTCAGTTCCTCTTCAACAAGGACAAGGGCGACGAATTCTACCGCCAGTACCGCCTCGACTCGGCCCTGACCTACTACCAGCGGGCGCTCGCCTTCGACGAAAACAACCAGCAGATTATCGGGACGATCGCCGCGATCGAGAACGCCCGCCGCGTCCAGCGCGATCAGGAGCAGCTCCTGCGCGACCGCCAGTACGAACTCAACCTGATGATCCAGACCTACCTCGATCAGGCCCAGCAGTTCTACGCCAAGGCGTACTACCCGGCCGCCCTCGACATGCTCCAGCTCATTTTCGAGATCGACCCCAACTACCACGCCGCGGTCGAACTCAAGTCGCAGATCGAGGACGCCATGTCGACCGAGATCGCGGCCAATCTCAAGCTCGCCCGCGAGGCGCGCGACCGCGGCGACCAGCTGGCGGCGATCGACGCCTACCAGCGCGTCCTGTACCTCGACCCGAAAAACACCGAGGCCATCAAGGGCAAGCAGGAAGTGGCGACCAACCTGGATATCGCCCGCCACCTCAATCTGGGCATCGATCTCTTCAAGGCCGGCCACTACGAAGAGGCGCGCAAACACTTCCTCGCCGTCCTCTCGGCCAATCGCTCGGAGCCGGTGGCCCGGGAGTACCTGGACCGGATCGAAAGCGCCCTGGCTCACCCGCCGACGCTCGAGCAGATTCAGCAGGACGCCCCCATCTGGCAGGACTACCTCGAAGGTCTGCGCCATATGCGCAACCAGGAGTACGAGGCGGCGATCAAATCGTGGGAAAAGGTCCTCGAAGCCTATCCCGGCAATGAAAACACCTTGAACAATATCGAACAGGCTCGCCTCCGTCTGCTCTCGGAAAAGAAGAAGTAGCAGCTCAATCCGTACCCGCCGTCAGTTTTTTATAGACTCGCGCGAGCCTCCGGAATACCTTCAAAGTATGTTTCGCCGCGCCGTAAAAGAGATCAACGCCGAGTTCGTCGCCGAGGAAAAATACCTCGACAGCATCCAGCGCACCGTCCGCGAGGCCTGCGCCTCGGCCGGCATGTCCCGCAAAGACACCACCCCGATCCTCCTGGCGATCGAGGAAGGCGCGACCAACATCATCCGCCACGCCTATCTCTATGAAAAAGGCACCATCCGCGTCCGCATCGTCATCTACAAGAAGATGATCGTCTTCTCCCTGATCGACACCGGCCGGTCGTTCCAGCCCGATTCCTCCGGCACCCTCGACCTGCAGAAACTGGTCGAGTCGGGCCGTAAGGGGGGACTGGGCTTCTACATGATCCGCAAGATCATGGATTCGGTCGAATACATCAGCTCGGCCGGCCACAACGAACTGCGGATGATCAAACGCTACCGCAAGGTCCAGAGCGACAGCCTGCCGTTCCTGCGGCACATGGCCACCCTCCGGGTGAAATTCTCGGTCTGGACCTTCCTGATCGTTTCGGTCATCGTCGGCGGGTCGTACTACTACGTCGACACCCAGACCACCCGCCAGATGAAATCACACCTCGATGAAACCGTCGCGTCGCTGGTCAAGACGATCGCCGATCAGGCCGCCGGGTACGTCATCAACCGGCGGTCCGATGTCGAGTTCGACGAACTGATCGTCAGCTACGTGCGCTCCAACTCCGAATTCCTCAAGCAGGTCGTACTGACCGACTCGGCCGACATTATCCTGGCTCACTCCGACGATATCCACAACATCCGCAAGAAATATGAACCCCCGCCCGAGGTGGGGACGCCCATTATCGGCAAGCCGATCCGCTACACGGTCGACCATCACCCGTACTCCTATCTCGAGATGCCGATCGTGACCGGCGAACGCGAACTCGGCATGGTCCACGTGCTTTATTCGACCGCGAGCCTCCAGCAGCGGCTGGCCGCGGCCCGCGAACGAATCGTCATCCTGACGCTCATCCTGCTGGCCTTCGGCGTGGTCGGAATCTATGTCCTCTCGAACTACTTCGTCGAGCCGATCGTGCGCATTACGCAGCGGGTGCGACGGTTCGCCTCCGGCGACATGGAATCGGAACTGCCGCTGGAAGGAGCCGATGAATTCTACGAGATATCGCGAGCTTTCAACGAGCTGACCACCCGGGTCAGCCAGGACCGCGAGAACATCGTGGCGAGGGAGAAGATGGTCAAGGAGATCGAGGTCGCGTCGCAGATCCAGAAAACCCTCATGCCGGGCCGCCTGCCCGACCTGCCGGGACTCGATCTCGACGCTTTCTACCGGGCCGCCGAAGTGGTCGGGGGCGACCTGTACGATGTCTTCGCCCTCGACTCGGGCGCCTTCTGCCTGACCGTCGCCGACGTCTCCGGCAAGGGCGTGCCCGCCTCGCTGGTCATGTCGATGCTCCGCACCGTGATCCAGATCCACGCCGCTTCGGCTCCGTCCGCCCGCGAGACACTCATTCGCGTTAACGACTACCTCCGCGACAACATCCCGCCCGGCATGTTTATCACCGTCATGCTGGCCGTCTACGACGCCGACGCCAGCCGGCTCAGTTTCGTCTCGGCCGGGCACAACCCGATGATCTACTACAACGCCTCCACCGGCGAGGTCCGCCCGCTCAATCCGACCGGTATGCCCCTGGGGGTACCGTCCACGCTCGGCAGCACCTTCGAGGAGCGCCTCGAGGAAATGAGCCTCGACCTCCACGAAGGCGACCTGTTCTTCATGTACACCGACGGCATCACCGAGGCGAGCAGCCGCGACGGCAAGTACTACGGCCTCGACCGGCTCGTCAAATTCATGCGCGGACAGCTCGAAGCCGGCGACACCGTTCCGGTCGAGGAGATCAGCCGGCGGCTCCTCAATGAACTCGACGATTTCTCGGGCCTGACCGGTCCCGCCGACGACATAACCTTCATGATCGCCCGCTTCCATAAGCCCGATCTGAATCCGCACGAGGCTGCCGACCAGGCGGTCGAATCCCGGCCCGATACGACCACCACCCGCGACAACGCCTGAACCGCCAAACTTTTACTTGCCAGAAGCGGCCCAATCCCTATCTTAGGATTCGTTCCGTAGCATTAACTTCCGACGGATTACTGGGATATGGAGAACATTTCGATATCGTTATCAGAGAGCGAACGCGACCGGATTTCCGAAGTCCGGGTCGACGGCGTTATCGATACCACGACGGCCGGAGAGCTCGAAGAGGTGATCGACTCCCTGATGAAACGCGAGCGCTACCACATCGTCCTCGACCTCGCCGGGGTCGACTATATCTCCTCGGCCGGGTGGGGCATCTTCATCTCCCGGATCAAGGATGTCCGCGCCAACGGCGGCGATATCAAGCTGGCCAACCTCGTTCCCAACGTCTACGAGATCTACGAACTCCTCGAGTTCGACAAGGTGCTCAAGGCGCATCCGGGGATCGATGAGGCCCGCCGTGATTTCGGGGCTGTCGGCGCCCCCGGCGACTCAAAAAAAAAAGCGGAATGATCACCGGCCTGACGGTCGTTGATGACATCGCCGCGCCGTCATCCGGAACCACATCCACAACCCGGTCGGAAGGGAGCAAGGGGCTTTTGGGCGGGGGAGATCTCGAAACGGCCGTCCTGCGCATCGTCAAGGATGATCCGTTTGCCACCATTTCCGAAATCAAACTGACCCTGCGCACGTCGACCCGTTTCGACGACGCCGGCTGGTGGCGGATTTTCTCCCTGCTGCGACGGAAGGGGCTGTTGACCCGCCGGGCGCGATTCCGGTTTGCCCGCGGCCGGCGCTGATTCTCGGCCGGCGTCGATTGGGGTTGACAGATTTCGGGCTAAATCTATATTACGTATAGAGTAATCAAATTATGGATAACCAGACTATCCTCACCATCGCCCTCATCGTTCTGGTTGTCGTTTTGACCATTCTGCTAATACGTCGTTCTCTGCACGAAAAACGACAGCTCGAAACGATTCGGCGCATGAATCTCGCCGAATTCGGGGCCTTCCTGCGCTCCAATTCGGTCGGGGGTAATATTGCCGAAGTCGCCGGCAAAGTCTCCGACCTCCTCCGCAGCGCCTTCGGCTGCGACACCATCCTCTTCCTGCGCAAGAAGCGCCGCCAGCTCGAGGTCAACTACTACCACGGCCTCACCGATTTCGACCGTCGCGATTTCCGCCTGCCGGCCGAACGCCCCCTGCTGAAAAACCTCAGCGACAACTTCATGCCCCGACCGATCGACAGCCTGAAAGGGAAACTTCCCGACGAATACCTCGAGCGCCTCCGCGCCCGCCGGTTCGGCCTCTTCTTCCCGATCTTCTGGCGCGAAAACCTCTACGGCATCTACTTCGTCCGGAGCACGATCGAAACGAGATCACCGGCATTCAGCCTCCTGGTCGCCTCCCTGGCGCAATCGCTGTCGGCCGCCTATCACATCAAGTGGCACGAATCACGCTACGAAAACGCCCAGTCCCAGCTCGAACGCGCCCGCGCCCGGGCCGACAAATCGGCGCCGACCGGCCGCTATCAGGGACACCTCCTCCAACTGGTCAACCATCGACGGTCCGACACCCTTATGCCCAAACTGATCGAATCCCTGCGCAAGGATCTCGGTTTCAACCGGGTCGCCTATTTCTTCCAGCCGCCCGATCAGGAGGAACCGCGTCTCGTTCTGGACGGTCTCGAACAGGCCATCACGATTCCCGACCGGAAGACCTTCGATGAACTCCTCAGCGCCGTCGGCAACGGCGACACGTACTCCCTGACGCACATGGCGGAAACCCGGCCGACCCTGCGGCGCTGGACCAAAAACCTCACCGAGCGCGGCCTCGACCGCATAACCGCCCTGCCGCCGTCAAATGGGCGGGCCGGCCTGCTCGCCTGGAGCGGGGGAGAGGGCATGCTGAGCCGGCGCCAGGATATCGAAATCCTCAAGGGAAATATCCGCGACCTGATCACCAACGTCGAGACCTTCGAACAGATCGAGCAGATGTCGCAGACCGACGGCCTCACCGGGCTGGCCAATCAACGCTATTTCACCCGCCGCCTCGACGAGGAAATCCAGCGCGCCCAGCGCTACGGGCGCACCCTTGCCCTGATTTTCTTCGATCTCGACGAACTCAAGGCCACCAACGACAACTACGGCCACCAGGCCGGCGACGCCATCCTTCAGGAGATGGGCCGGATTTTACATCACAATATTCGCGCCATCGATATCATCGCCCGCTACGGCGGCGATGAATTCTGTGTCATCATGCCCGAGGCCGACGAGACCGTCTGCCGCAAATTTATGGAGCGACTCAAAAACGAGGTCGGCCGGTATCCCTTTGTCATCGACGGTCTGGCGGCGCCCCTCACCTGCACCGTGTCGCTCGGCGGCGCCGTTTTTCCCGACCACGCCGACACCCCCCGGCGGCTCATTTTCACCGCCGATATGGCCCTGCTCAAGGCAAAGGAAATGGGCCGAAACAAAGCGGTCCTCTACGACGTTACAATGACGGCGAAAGCATAGGCCGAGTCCCCGCTTTTTGTTGTGGTTTTAGTCTTTACACGCGGTCGGGAGGTGTCTATATTTTCCCCTAAATCAGTCCGGCAGTTGTGCCGATTTCAAGTAAAAGCCCTTTTAATGTCGAGACTTACAAGGAAGCTGGAGCCCCTGATTATGACAAGACGATTCGCCGGCGCGCTCCTCGCGCTGCTTCTGATTGCGAGCGCCGCGTTCGGCGCCGAGGAATACAAGATCGGTCCGGGCGACATGCTCAAGATCAACTTCTGGCAGGACCCGACCCTCAACACCGACGTGCGCGTCGCCCAGGACGGCACCATCACCCTCGACATCGTCGGCGAAATCGACGCCGCGGGAAGAACGACCCAGGAACTCCAGAACGAAATCGTCCGCCAGATGTCCCGCCTCAACAAACGGATTTCTCAGGCCGTTGTCCGCGTTACTGGGTATAATTACCAGTACGTTTTCGTCTCGGGACAGGTCCAGCACCCCGGTAAACTCACCTTCGAGGAGATCCCCGACCTCTGGACCATCATCAACGAGGCCGGCGGGGCGGCCGAGACGGGCGATCTCAGTCGCGTGACGATCATCCGGGGGGGGGATGACGCCGGCAAGGTGGAGGTCGTCGACGTCGCCGCCGCGATCGCCTCGGGCAACATCAAAAGCCTCCCCAAGATTCGCCGCGGTGACACGATCGATATCCCCCGAACGCCGATCGGCCTGCCGGCCGGCGACCTGGCCCGAAACCGCGAACGGAAGAATCTGATTTATGTCGTAGGAGCGGTTGGCACCCCGGGCCCGGTGGAATACCAGGACAATGTCGATGTCCTCGAGGCCGTGGCGCTCGCGGGCGGACCGGCCGAAAACGCCGACCTGAAAAAAGTGCGGATTATCAGCAAAGACGGGTTCTACGGGCAGTCGATGAAAATCAACCTCGAGAAGTACGCCGCCGCCGGCATCCCGGCGCGCTACATCCTCCAGAAAGAGGACGTCGTCCTCATGCCCCGCAAACGGCCGCTTTTCGGCGGGCTGAGCGTCTCGACCGTCGCTTCCGTCGTCGGCGTCGTGTCGACCTCGGTGCTGCTCTACTATACAATCAGGGACCGCAACCGAACAAACTGACGGTAATGGAAACCGAACTATGCAGCGCGAAAAATCTCTGAGTCTGAAAGATATCCTGGGCGTTCTCGTCAAACGGAAATGGCTGCTCGTCATTCCCGTCGTGGGGGTGGTCGGACTCGCCTACGGCTCCACCTACGTCCTTACGCCCCAGTACGAATCGTCCACGATCATCTGGATCGACCAGCCCTCGAACGTCTCCCGCGAACTGGCCACGATCCTCGGCCGCGAGGGAAGCCCGCGCGAAGGCGGCGAGGAACGCGCCCGCAAGCTCAAGGCGCTGCAAAACGAACTGACCTCGCAGAACTATCTCAACCAGCTCATCCGCACCCTCGGCCTCGACAACGACCCCGAGGTCACCCGCACCGCCGCCAAGATGCGCGAGGCGCACCCGTCGTACTCGCTCGAACAGCTCAAGTTCGACCTCCTCGTCGACCGCCTCCGCAAGAAAATCTCGGTCGACTTCGTCGGACAGGACCAGATCTCGCTCACCGTCGAGGACTCCGATCCGACCATGGCCCGCGACATGGTCTCGACCCTGACCAACATCCTCGAGCAGGAGAAAACCAAGTACGAACTCGAAACCATTCTCGACAACCAATCGTTCGCCGACCTCCAGCTTCAGCGCACCGAGCACTACTACCAGCAGATGATCGATTCACTGACCGCCGCCCAGTCACGGATGACCACGCTGCAGCTGCCGGAGAATATCTCGTCGGAGGCCAACCGGCGCGACATCCTCTCCGATATCGACAAGACCCAGCTCGAGATCGACGATTACACCGGCGAACGCGATCAGCTCACGAATCAGCTCAAATCGCTCGGGTTGTCCGATGCCCGGCTGAAATACACCGACTCGATCGTCGACCTGCGCACCGAAATCGATCAGCAGATCGTCCGGATGGCGGCGATGATGGAGAAGTACGCCTGGAACGAACAGAACGTCATCAACGTCAATATCCGCGATATCGATGTTAACAATAGTTACATTGGGATTTGCCCCGA
>CAYPYM010000050.1:0-6512 GCA_964414435.1 uncultured Ignavibacteriales bacterium
TGGGCTGCTCCAACTGCGTCCACGCCACCTGTTTTACCGACTACGCCGTCAGTTTTCCCGATCCTGCCCTTCGCGCCGCAGTCCGCACGGCGATAAGCAAGCCGACCGGCGACATCCTCAAGTCGGACATTCGCGATCTGGCCGATCTCGGCCTCAATGATCTCGGGGTCAGCGACCTGACCGGACTCGAGGAGTGCGAGAACCTCGTCAACCTGAACATGATCAACAACGACGTGAGCGACCTGACCCCCCTTGCGGGGCTGGAACATCTGTTCGGGGTCAACGCAAGCATGAACCACATCGTCGACCTTTCTCCGCTGGCGGGGCTGACCGGCCTCCAGCGGTTCTATGTGCGCTACAATGACGTCTCGGACCTGGCCCCGCTGGCGTCGCTGACCGCACTCACGGAACTAGACCTGCAGCACAACTCGTTCTCCGACATTGCTGCCCTGCAGAGCCTGACCGCACTGGAGAATCTTAGCCTCGCCGAAAACGGCGTGATCGACATCCAGCCGCTGGTCGACAACACCGGGATCGGGTCGGGCGATACTGTTACGCTCTCGAGTAATCCGCTCGACCATGAATCGATCACGAACCACATTCCGGCCCTTCGGGCGCGCGGCGTTACGGTCGGCTGGATCGACAACACAATAGAGCCGAGCGCGATCTCGGATCTCGCCGTTGATTCGGTCGGTGCGACCTCGGTTCGCCTCACCTGGACAGCCCCGGGGGAGGATCATATGACCGGTCGTGCCTATCGCTACGAATTACGCTACTCATCGGTACGCAGCGATATCGAAAACTGGACCGGGGGTGTCGCGGCGACCGGTCTGCCCGATCCGGATACGGCCGGGACGATGCAGTCGGCCACGGTCGACGGGCTGTCTGAGGACACGACTTACTACTTCGGCATGAAGACCCAGGACAACTCCGAGAACTGGTCGCCGGTATCGAACGTCGTCTGGGCGCAGCCGTTCAACGATGTCGCGGTGAGTTTCCCCGATGCCGCGCTCGAGGCCGCGATCCGCAGTGCCCTGGCGAAGCCGTCCGGCGACATCCTCCGTTCGGATCTGCTCGGTCTCGATTCGCTCTTTGCCGTGAACAAGGGGATCACCGATATCACCGGCCTGGAATACTGCCTGAACCTCACCAGGCTCAATCTTCAGGACAACGATATCACCGATATCAGCCCGCTGGCCGGCCTGTACGACATGTTCGATCTGAATCTCTCCGGCAACAATATCACCGACATCTCGCCGTTGACGGAAATGGATGGCCTGTCTGGGCTCCAGCTGTCGAGTAACTCGGTTGGCGACCTGAGCGCCCTGTCATCGCTGACTACGGTCAGTTTCCTCGCGCTGACTTTTGTCGGGACCGACGATATCTCGCCATTGGCCTCGCTGACTGAGGTGCGTTACCTGTTCATTTCCGGCAACGGCATTTCCGATATATCCGCGCTGGCGAGCATGACGCACCTTGTATATCTCGCGGCCGAATACAACGTGATCGATGATCTGACGCCGCTACAGAATCTGGTCGAGATCATGCAGTTGTCTCTCGGTCACAACAGCATTGTCGATATCAGCCCGCTGGTGAACAATATCGGTATCGGAAACGGCGACCAGGTCGGACTGACCTACAACCCGCTCTCCGATACGTCGATCAACACCTATATTCCGGCGCTTCAGGCAAGGGGGGTGACCGCGACCTGGTGAACATCGATCCCGGCGTGCCGGCCGGTTATCTTCTCAAACTAACCGGCCCCGACTTGCGTTAGGAGTATGACAGCCCGGCGGCGCCGGCCGCCGGTAACGCTGAAGCGGGGTCGGGCTTCGGTCGACCCGGATTGACAGGATAACGACCATGTTCATCGGGCACTTTGGCGTCGGCTTTGCCGCCAAGAGGGCGAACAAAAGAATATCCTTAGGGACGCTGTTCATGGCGGCGCAGTTTCTCGACCTGCTCTGGCCGCTCTTTCTGCTGCTCGGGATCGAGCGGGTCCGGATCGATCCGGGCAACACCGCGCTCACCCCGCTCAATTTCGTTTCGTATCCCTACAGCCACAGTCTACTCGCGGCAATCATCTGGGGAGTGCTGTTCGGGCTGGTCTTCTTTGCGATTCGCAGGAACGGGTGGGGAGCATTTTTGCTCGGGGGACTGGTCGTGAGCCACTGGGTGCTCGACCTGATCGTACACCGGCCGGACCTGCCGTTGATTCCCGGCCTGGCCGAGAAAGTCGGTTTTGGACTGTGGAATCATCCCGCGACAGCCATTACGATCGAAAGCCTGATCTTTGTCGCCGGCGCGTGGCTGTATTTTCGGACCACCCGGGCGGTCAACCGGACCGGCAGCCTCGCGCTCTGGGGACTGCTGCTGTTTCTGGCGGTCGTCTATGTCATGAACCTGTTCGGGCCGCCGCCCGATTCGGTCAAGCCGATCGGCTATATCGGTCTCGCGCAGTGGCTGCTGGTCGCCTGGGCGTACTGGATCGACCGCAACCGAACAACGGGTTAGTGTCGAGGCCGCCGGGGCACGGGTTGGTACGCATCTCCAAAACGATGTCCGCCCGCCGGCGCATAATCTGATCACCTGCCGCCGGGGGCAACCGCGACCGCTCTGTCCACGTACTCCGTCATAAAGAGATACCTATTCAACCGGGGCCGTGGACGGGCCACGCCCGATGCAGGGGAGAGGGACATGAAGCTTACAACTTTCGTTCTATTAGTCACAGGGGTCTGTCTGGCCATGGGAGGATGCCGCACCATGAAGCAGGAAAGCGATACCGCCGCCGAGAAGGAGGCGATCGCTAAAGTCGTCCACGCCAGTATCGGATGGGCGGCAAACAAGGATACCACGCTGAGCTACAGCTGCTACGCTCACGAACCGGAGCTCTTCTGGTTTTCACCCCGCGATGACGGCACGCTGCACGGGTTCGACCAGTTCGTGGAAACCACCGACGGCTTTTTCATGCGCCCTGAATTCAGGGCGATCCGCTATGAGATTCGCGAACTCGAGATCAACCTTGCCCGCTCCGGCGAAGTCGCCTGGTACCACGCGCGGCTCGATGATTTCAACGAGTGGAACGGTGCGCCCGCCAACTGGGAGGACGTGCGCTGGACGGGAGTGCTGGAGAAACGCGAGGGCCGCTGGGTGATCGTGCAGATGCACTTCTCGAAACCGTCGGATCGAGCCTAGCCGAGCAATCCGCGAGAGCGAAACAGCTCGGTAGCGCGGCCGGACCGTAATCACGGTCGCACCGGTCTCATCTGATTGAATCGTGACATTCGAGCGTCCGTGAGTTTCTGATCCCATGGTGTGTCTGCGTGTCCTCTTCCGGTTTCCTCTTCTATGCGCTCCGGCAGCACTGGGCACCACATAAAAGGCGGCCCCGGCAGCAACAACTGCCGGAACCGCTCAAATTGATGAAACGGCAGCGCGAAAGCGCCTACATCATCTGCTCGTCGGCCGACGGTCCGTATAGAGCCGGCACGGCGATGTTGTTCAGGCGAAGGTACACCCCGAGTTGCGCCCGGTGATGGACGTTGTGACTGAGAATGAACCCGCGAAGTACGCCGAATCGCGGCTGGGTGAAGATCGTCTGACCGCCAAACAGCAGGCTCCACGGCTTCATGAAGTCATCGTCCGAGATATTTTCCAGCGCTTTCCGCCCGGCCGCGACGTTGGCGTCGAACATCTTCAGCAGCTCGGCCGCGGTGGCCGCCTGTGGCGGCGAGTAACTCCCGGTGCCGTCCGGGTCGAAGTCAAACGAGTCATGGTTCAGCGTTGCTTCGATCCAACTCGGCATATCGGCCAGATGTGATGCCAGGGCCCCCATCGTGGTCGATTTTTCGTGCGGGCGCCACTCGAATTTGTCTTCGGGGACACGTTCCAGCGAGCGCCGGGTACCGGCCATCTCGTGGTCGAATTCGGGCAGGATCAGGTCGCGCAAGGCCATACGATTCTCCATCGCTATCTGGGTTGTGGGATGTGCCATTTATAACGTACGGAGCGACAGCCTGGTTGCATCTTCGTGATGCCCGTCACACATATGTGAAATTGCGCCGTATTAATGATACCGGGCGGCTGGTTCGGCCATGTCCGGCGGCTCTCGATATTCGCCGAATCTTGTCTATTTTTTGGCTGGACCTTCCCGGATCGGCCGGATACATTGTTGTATCCGGACCTATTTAACCCGTATAACGGAGTCTCGTTGGAATCGAACGACCTTCAGGGCGACCGCACCCGGCCCTTTCCCATGCTGACCAAAGGGGCGCGGGTGTCGCAGTATACCATCGTCGACAAGGTCGGCGAGGGCGGCATGGGCGAGGTGTTTCTCGCCGAGGATACCCGGCTCTACCGCCGGGTGGCACTGAAATTCCTGCCGTCGAATCTGGCCGCCAGCGAAGAGCTTCGTTCGCGGTTCGTGCGCGAGGCCCGCGCTCTCGCCCGCCAGAACCACCCCAACATCGTCACCGTCTATGAGGTAGGTGAGCACGAGGGGAGGCCGTTTTTTGCGATGGAATTCGTCGCCGGCGAGACCCTGCGGGCCTGCTGCGGTGAAAAGTCTCACCCGCCGTCGGACATCATCGACTGGGCCATTCAGATCTGCCAGGGGTTGGGCGAGGCCCACCGCAACGGCATCATCCATCGTGATATCAAGAGCACCAATATCGTGGTCGACCCGCAGGGACGGGTGCGCATTCTCGATTTCGGACTTGCGGCGATCAGCGGCGGTGACGAACTCACCAAGACCGGCTCGACCCTCGGGACGGTTGCCTATATGTCGCCCGAGCAGGTCTCCGGCCGCGATATCGACCACCGCTCCGACCTCTTTTCGCTCGGCGTCGTGCTCTACGAACTGGTTACCGGCCGGACGCCGTTCAAGCGCGATAACGAAGGCGCCACGCTCAAGGCGATTATGCAGGATCCGCCGGAGCCGATCGCACGCTACGCCGCCGATATCCCCGAGCACCTTCAGCAGATTATTCTCAAGCTGCTTGAGAAGGACCGGGAACTCCGCTACCAGTCGGCCGAGGGCGTCCTCGCCGACCTGAAGAAGCTGCTGTACGACTCGCAGCCGTCGACCACGCAGTCCGCCCGCGTTTCGGTCGACGAGAAGTCGATCGTGGTGGTGCCGTTCGAAAACATGAGCGCCGAGGCCGACAACGAGTACTTTTCCGACGGCCTCACCGAAGAGATCATCACCGACCTCTCGGGGCTCGACGATCTCCGGGTAATTTCGCGGAACTCGGCGATGCGCCTCAAGGGGACCGACAGGGATGTCCGCGCAATCGGCCGCGAACTCAATGTCCGCTATATCCTCATGGGCAGTGTTCGGCGAGCGGGAAGCAGCGTACGAATCACGGCACAGCTCGTTGACTCCTCGACCGACCGTCAGGTCTGGGCCGAGAAATACAAAGGCACCCTCGATGATATCTTCGAGATCCAGGAGCAGGTCTCAAAGGCGATTGTCGGGACGCTCAAGGTGAAGATCACCAGCTCCGAGGCGAAGCACCTGGAAGAGCGACCGATCGCCGATGCCAGAGCGTACGAATTCTATCTCCGGGCCAGGCAGGATCTGGGCCGATGGACCGAAGCCGGGCTCGACCGGGCCGCCGCCAATCTGGATCAGGCGCTGGCGATCGAGAGCGACAACGCCCTGCTGCTGGCGACGCTGGCCTTAGTGCACTATCAGTACGTCAATATCGGCGCGCGACCGCTCGACCATTTCGAAAAACACCGTCACTATCTCGACCGGGCGCTCGAACTCAATCCCCGACTTTCGGAAGCGGCCTTCGTCCGGGCCATTGTCAACGTGACGTATGACAACAGCATGATAAGAACGATAGGGTTCCTGAAAGAGGTGCTGGAGCTGGCTCCCGGCAACGTCGAGGCCAGGAGCTGGCTGGCCCACGGGCTGGCCGATGTCGGACGGATCGAAGCGGCCCGGAAGCTTGCGGCCGAGTGCCTGCGCGACGACCCGCTGTCGACGCAGGTACTCAACACCGTCATGTGGGTCGAGGTCATGGCCGGCAATTTCCAAAAAGCCTTCGACATGATGTACGATGTCTACCTCAAGAATCCAGAATCGAGCCATCAACGTATCAAGGTCCTGCACGGGCTGCTCATGCTCGGCCGGCTGGAGGAAGCCGGGAAGTTTGTCGGCGCGCTGACCGGGAAGTCCTTCTATGAGCGCCTGCTGCTCATGTTCTACCACGGCATGCGGGGTGACTACGAGAAAGGCGCACACTATCTCACCAAAAGTGATCTGGCCCTCTCTCGAAGTGATCACCAGTATGCGATGTTTGTGGCCGAGGGATTTGCGATCAACAATCGCCCCGACGAGGCGCTGGACTGGCTCGAGTGTGCTGTCGACCAGGGTGCCGTGAACTATCCGTACCTGTCCGAGTACACCCCCATGCTTCGCTCCCTGCACGGCGACGAACGCTTGGTGCGCCTGATGGAGCGGGTGAAGAAGGATGTGGTCTTCTACGACCAATCCGGCGGGGGCG
>CAYPYM010000050.1:6522-9181 GCA_964414435.1 uncultured Ignavibacteriales bacterium
AGACGCCTCCCGAATCGGACGTCCTATTTCGCAGCCTCGGCAACGATCGCAATCTCCGCCGCGCTGTCATCGAACGCATCCCCCGCCACATTCGCATACTGCTCGGCAACCCGCCAGCCGCTTTCTTCAAACTCCCGCCGCAACGAATCCGCGCTGAAATACTGCAGCCAGTTGAAGATCTCCCAGGTGTGCGACGGTTCGATCACGGTGTATTTGTCGAGAATGACTTTCTCGGGCCCGTACTTGATCGTGTTGAGAAAGCAGAAGTAATCATCGGGTGACCAGAATCCGCCCATGAAATTCTTTCCATACGTGACCGTTTCCTCGCGACCGTCGTAAGCGGCCATCGAGAAGACATCCAGCAGGAACGATCCACCCTCGGCCAGATGACGGCGGCACAGCGCCAGCAGTTTTCGGCGCTGTTCGGGGCTGAGCGCGCAGTAGTCGCAGTAGATCATCGTGATCAGGTCGAACCGGTTGTCGGTTTCGAATTCGAGATAGTTCTGATTCACGTATTCGATCTCGAGCCTGTCGCGGGCGGCGGCCTCACGCGCGTACCGGATGGACCGCTCAGAAAAATCTACCCCGACCACCCGGGCGCCGGTGGCGGCGAACTGCGACGTATACAGGCCGGGGCCGCAGCCGAGATCGCACACTCTTACGCCGCTGTTCAATTCGAAATGATCGGCGATCCACGCTGCGGAGCGATCGAGAAACGATCTCCGGCGCGAGGCCGGATCGATATTTTCGTCGAGATGGAATTGCAGCATCTGTGACGAGATATGCGGATCGTTCCAGAGTGTCTCGGCGGTGTATTTCTCCCAGCATTTGGGGCGTCGGTTGATTTCGGTGAGGCTGTCGAACACAAGGCTCCAGTCAGTATCGGTCCCGGTTCAGTTGCGGGCAGCGGATCGGATATTCACCGCATCGGTGTTGCTACATTTATAGGCGATCGGCGGATGTTTGCAAGCGAATATGGAGCTGTGAATCGTCGTCGGCTTTATTTCAGCGGGGGAAATCAGGGGATTCTTGCAGCCTTCGATACCGGTTCCGAATCGCAATCGCTTGGAACCACGAAAGGAGCGGAATAGCAATGATCGGTCCGCGCAGGACGCAGCCATGCTCGCCCAGCGCGAGGATCGCCAGTTCCATGCAGGTCTGGAGTCGCGACGAAGTCACAAAAGCCGCCACGACCGACAGGCCGAACATGAGCCCCGCCATACCTCGGATCGACTCATCCAGCAGATTACCCGCCACCAGACTGCCGACCAGCAGAACGACGATGACCGTACCAATAATGTTCCAGCGTATCACCCGCCGTACGTAGATACCCAGTTTATCGTACTCGACCATAGCTTCCGTGATCGGCTGAAGAGCGGGAGCCACTTTGTCGGAGCGGGAGAAGATGCCGGCGATGAGGTAGTACAATCCGGCGATGAACAGCACAAATGCCACCAAGGGGACAAGGAAGCCGCAAACCGCCAACAGTAATTCGAAATGGCCGGGAGTCGCCTTCGGAAGGAAGAGGGAGATCGAAACAGCCGTGACCAGCAGCCATATACTGAACACGAGCCAGCCGATTCCGGCCTGACGCAGTTCCCGTCTGGTGCAGAGGCCGAACGGGAGAAAGTGCGGAATCAGATAACGGGCAACAAAGCCATCCGGCTTATTGCGGCTGAAAATCAATAGCGCCGCCGGATACACAAAACAAGCGATGAGAACCAGGTACTGCAAGAACCGTCTCCCCGATCGGACGTGATTGGCTGCCTATAAATGTGTATCGGCATCTTCTCGGTCAGAATTTCGGTACACCTGTACCAACCGGTTCAGTCTGTACCGAAGTTAGTGAGTATTAGCGTACAGCGGGTCACCGCACCGCATTTATCCCGATTCGCTAATCCGATACATCATAATCACTTGCCATCGGCTTGTGGGTTTTGGCACGAGTCTTGATTATGGGATAGATCATGGGAAACGGAATAATCGCTCGATATACCGATGATTCGAGCGCTTCGAACGGACGCAGCAGGACCACCTGTCCACAAGACTCGACAACCCGACCTGAAGGAACTCAGGCGACTACCCCCACTCCGATGCTCCGGCACGAGTGAACGAAAGGAGACCACGATGAAAGCGAAAAACCTCTTCCTGATGGCGTTTGCCCTCTTCGGGCTGATGATCTTCACGACCCCCGGCATCTCGGCCCAGACCTGCGACGGCAGCGGCGGTAAATTCGTCGACCTCGACGGCGACGGCTTTAATGACAACGCCCCGGACGCCGATGGCGACGGAATCCCGAACGGTCTCGATGAAGACTGGATCAAAAGCGCGCAGGACGGTGACGGCTACCAGCACCGCAACATGACCGGCAAGGCCGATGCAGTGGCCTCGAAGTCCGCGGCCCAGACGAAGAACGAAAGCGGCACCCTCACCCGCACCCAGAAGTTCTTCCAGCTCCAGGCGTTCTACGCCTACATGTTCCAGCATCGCCTCGGTCAGCTCGGCAACACGGCCGGCGCGGCCTCGAACGCGGGTGTCTGCGACGGTTCGGGCGGCAACTCCGACGGCACCGGTACGGGCGTCTGCGACGGCACCGGCCCGCACGGCTCCCAGCACAAGGGCGGCAAGTAAGTCCTGCTCCGCATTATGAATGACGGGA
>CAYPYM010000050.1:9191-10459 GCA_964414435.1 uncultured Ignavibacteriales bacterium
CCGCACGGCTACCAGAACAAGGGCGGCGGCAAGTAAGCCCGGCTCCGCACTGTGGACGATGGGATGGCGGCTGTCCGGGCCGCCATCCCGACTTACTACTGCAAGCGACAGGAAGGGTCGGATCATGAAACGGATATCACGAATTCTGGCGATAGGGATAGTGCTCGCGGCGACGGCCGGTTTTGCTCATGCCGAAGTCGTCTCGGAACTCAATCTGGGCAGCGGCTACCGGGGGAATCTTTTCACCGACTCAAACGCCGCCGGCGACACCTACGCGGCCGCCGGCTATCGGCTGAAATACTACCCGTCGGCTTCGGTCGAATTCACCGGCGGCGCCCGCTACAACGCCTTCGCGGAATACAGCGACCTGTCGAGCCTCTCGGGCGATGCCTCGCTGACCGCGATTCTCACACCGGCAACCTCCCGATTCACCTTCGCGCTCAACGGACAGGCCGCGTACCGCACGTTCGGCCAGCTTTATCAGCCGTACGACCGCGCGAGCGGTTCGGCCGCGGCCAGTCTCGGCTACGCGGTCGCGGCGGGCGTGCACCTCATGGGCGGAGCGTCGTATACAAACTCGGTATACACCAACTCCGATTACGGCTCCAGCCACGGTCTCGACCTGACCGGTGGCATCAATCTGACTGTGGTCGGCTCCAACAGCGTGGCGCTGCGCGCCGATTATACCCGGCGCTGGTTCGACCAGCCCGATATCAGCGGCACCGGCAACCCCACCGCCGGAACCGACAACTCCCAGATGTTCGAGATCATCGGCCTCACCGCCCGGTACTCCCGGCCGCTCGGTCAGCGCACCGGCTTGAGTCTCTCCGGCGGCTACCGCCAGCTCAGCGTGGCGGGCGATTACGCCGTTCTCGGCTACACTATCGATTATCTGTCGCCCTGGTCGGATCTGTGGGAGGGCCAGAGCGTGTCGGCCTCGATCAAGCACATTTTCCCGCATCAGGTGAAGACGGAAATTGCGGCGGCTTATTACGACAAGCGGTTTGTCGATGTGATTGAACTCGACCAGGGTGCCGGTTCGTTCTACAACCGCGAGTCGCGCGACGATATCCTCACCACCGGCAGTCTGACCGTGTCGCGCCCGTTCCTGTTGAAAAGCGGCAATCTCCTGACGCCGACCGTGAGCATCGGCTATCGCAGCAACGAGTCCACCGCCGACTATTTCGACTACAACGATGCCTGGGGAGGACTGTCACTGAATGTGACGTTCTGAGAAACCTGCGATCCGCCCTTCTCTATAGACACGA
>CAYPYM010000051.1:0-10351 GCA_964414435.1 uncultured Ignavibacteriales bacterium
CGGCAGGCCGCCGGCGAAGTTTATCACACCGGGGCGGTTGGAGATCTTCAGGATTTCGCGGATGATGGAGGCTTCGAGCTTGGTAACATGGCGTGCGATCTGCCATTCGTCGGTATGTACTTTCATTCGGGTCTCGGTGTGCATAGTGCGGCCCTTTCTGAATTCGTCGGTTGGGGAGGTCCGGCGGCGGCCGCCGAAACTCGTAGACAAGATAGTACATGTAAAGAGGAAAACCAACCGTCATTTGCAGGACGGCTACACCCCTCCAACGATGTTCAGGTCAGGCCGGTTCGTTTAGCAGACTGTCGAAATCGAGCGTGCGCGTGTACATGACAATCTCACCGTGCTCGTCGCGGGGCCATTCATCGCGCGGACGGTCGCAATAGAGCTCGATCCCGTTGCCGTCGGGGTCGCGCAGGTAGATCGCCTCGCTCACGCCGTGGTCGGCGGCGCCGTCGATCGGCCATTGATGTTCCTCGAGCGCTCGCACGGCACGGGCCAGCGCCTCCCGATCGGGCAGCAGAATGGCGAAGTGGTAGAGGCCGGTGCTTCCGGGCGGAGGCGGTGAGCCGCCGTCGCTCTCCCACGTGTTCAACCCGATATGATGGTGATATCCGCCGGCCGACAGGAAAGCGGCGTGGCGGCCCATACGGGTGGTCAGGCCGAACCCCAGAACGTTAGTGTAGAATTGAACGGCCCGCTCGAGATCAGACACTTTCAGGTGTACATGCCCGATGCGAGTGCCCGGATCGATCGACGTCTTGTCTCTTCCCATTTCAGTGCCTCCTGTGGCCCTGGCCGCGCCGTGTTGAACGAGGCCATCGGTGCCACAATAGTTAAATCAGAAACGGAATTGCCGCTCCGTTCGTTCCTATCGGGCCGGGTTTTGGAAGAGGCGGGGATGCTTGGGGGTTGATTCGCATTCCGCCCCCGGCGGGGTCGAAATGGCCGGGCCGGGAGCGGATAGAGGGGGTATGGACAACTACACGGCGGCGGCGTGGTGGCTCTGGGCGTATTCGAGCATCCGATGAACCTCGTTTGTGAATTCATCGAAGTTGATCTGCAGGCCGTTTACGTAGGCGCTCCAGCCGGCCGTGTCCTTCGCCGTATGGACCGCGTTTTCGATCTCCTGCGGGGTAGCGCCGAAGAACTTCGCCGCCTCGGTGTGAAACAGGGTGCAGTAGTGGCATTTGGTGACAGCGGAAATACCCAGCCCGATCAGCTGCCGATACTTGGGCGGGATCGGGCCGTCTTCGAACTGAAGCCGCCGCATCGTGTGCCACTCCGTCTCAAGGGTCTCGTCCGGTAGTTGTTTCAGAAATGTCGGTACGATCCCGAACATCCCCTTGATTTCCTCATACACTTGTTCGCGTCGCATGGTAATGCTCCCGGGGCCTCCTGGCCCCTCCGACACCGCCGGGGCGGTATCGTCGAGAAGTGTTCTATATTCACGCCCGGATGAGCGATTTTGGCCGCGCGCTCAGGTCGCGCGGTACATAGTGGTACGACCAAGTACCGTCTCAGCGCTAGGCGAGCGGCAAATTGACCGGGATTAATTGCGGGTCGGGGAGAAAATAGCAATTATTGCGGGCATAAAAAAAGAGCCACCGTGCGGAATCGAACCGCAGACCTACTGATTACGAATCAGTTGCTCTACCATCTGAGCTACGGTGGCTTTTACTGCGGACAGGCATCACACCCGTCTTTTTTCTGATCGGCAAATATACGCGGGAGACCCAGATTATCAAGGACTTTTCTCAAAGAATTCGCGTGTCGCGACGTTTCTCGGATTTTCGGAAACGTATTGGCGCCGGCGTTGTTAGTATCAATGAGCCGCCCGAATAAAGGGGGCGCACCGCAGCATTTCCGGATCCGACCACGCACCGTTCGACCACCCCCTCCGGAAACGGAAAACTAAAGCGACCGGACCTGAGTCCGAAACTAACTATATGCCTTTTAACGTCAAAGATTGCACGCTGATCACCCGCATGGGCGGTGTCGACACCGCCGTTAATCTTCGGGAACTGCGCGAACGCGTGTCCGGCTGCCCGGTTGAGTGTTTGTTTCATCATTTCTGCGAAACCGTTATCAGACCGACATTTGACGATCCTGACTACCGAAACGACCTGGCCGTATGGTCAGCCCGCTCCCTCCGTGATCGAGCCCTCGCCGAGCGGCTGGGTGTGATCAATCCGTACGGCCTGCCATCACTAGAAGACCTTCGCGAAGCTGTGCTGGAAGTGCTCGATGAGCGTCTTAGCGAAGTCGCCTACCTTCCCTGGGTACCACGCGGCGACGAGTTTCGCTTCATGCGCGCCGTTACGGTCGTGTTCGACACCGGAATTATGCTCGAGTCGGTCAACGACCTGATCGAGCAGATTCCCAATATGAGCACCAGCTCGGTGTATTACCACTTCATCGAGGCCCGTCGGCGGACTCCCGACGGCGCCGATGACTTCACCGAGTGGCTGCTCGATTTCGGTGAAGGCACCGAGCCGATCCGGAATCGCCTCGCGTCGATTGATTTCTATTACCTGACCCTGCCGGAACTGCACCGGGTCCTCAACTCCACGTTGCAGCAGGAAGGAGCCTGATCGTTATGGGCGGCGCGACTCTGGCAGCATACGAAGAGGTCGTGGGACCGGTCGCAATCAGTCAGCTCACCCAACTGGCCCAGGATCTGACCGGCGCGCGGGTCGTTCATGTCAACTCGACCCGCGAGGGCGGCGGCGTGGCCGAGATTCTCGGCTGGCTCGTACCGCTCATGAACGAACTCGGCTTGGAGGCGTCGTGGGAAGTCATCGAGGGCCACCCCGCCTTTTTCAACGTCACGAAGACATTCCACAACGGTCTCCAGGGCCAGAACGTGGCTCTCCCCCGGTCGATGACCCAGGTGTACGAGGACACGGTCGCGGCCAACAACGAACGACTCGGCCCGGTCCTCCGCGACGCCGATTTTGTGTTCATCCATGACCCGCAGCCGGCCTTTCTGCTGAATCTCGCCTCCGAGCGGACCGGCAAGTGGATCTGGCGCTGCCATATCGACGCCAGCCATCCCAATCGGAAAGTCTGGAGTTATTTGCAGTCGCTGGTCCGCGGTTATGACGCCAGCATTTTCTCTATGCCGGATTTTGCCCAGCGCCTCAACCATCCGCAATTCATTATCGCCCCGAGTATCGACCCGCTCAGCGAGAAGAATCGCGATCTCCCCGACGGCGATATCACAGCCTGTCTCGAGCAGTTCAAGCTCTCGACGGACATCCCGATCCTGACCCAGATCTCGCGCTTCGACCGGTTCAAAGACCCGCTCGGCGTGATCGATGCTTTTGAGATGCTCAATGGATCGGTCGACGCTCAGTTGGTGCTGGCCGGCGGCGGGGCAACTGACGATCCCGAAGGAGCCGCGGTTCTTGAAGAAGTCCAGGACGCGGCCCGCAACGACGAACGTATCCGCGTGTTGATGCTTCCCCCCGACGCCCACCGGACAATCAATGCGCTTCAGCGA
This sequence comes from uncultured Ignavibacteriales bacterium, assembly GCA_964414435.1. Classification (GTDB taxonomy): domain Bacteria; phylum Zixibacteria; class MSB-5A5; order GN15; family FEB-12; genus JAGNLV01. Next base: position 3,506 of record CAYPYM010000051.1, read on the forward strand.
GCCTCGACGATCGTGATTCAGAAATCGCTGCAGGAAGGTTTCGGGCTGACCGTGACCGAGGCGATGTGGAAAAGCAAGCCGGTGATAGGCGGCAATGTCGGCGGTATCCGGCTTCAGGTGCACAACTATCACACCGGTTTCCTGGTCGATACGCCCGAGGGTGCGGCGCTGCGAATTCGCGAACTGCTCCGCAAGCCGCAGCGGATGGCGCAGATGGGGCAAACGGCCCGGACGTTCGTAAAGCACAACTTTCTGTTAACCCGCCATCTCCGTGAATATCTTACGCTTATGCTCGGCCTCAAGCAGGGGCTTGGCAACCATCTCATGGCTGATTAGATTGGCCCCGTATGCGGCTGCTCAATCCCGAATTCGATCTGAATCAATTTTACGCCGATCTGGCTGACGCCGACGGACCGGTCCTCCTGCTTGATTATGACGGGACCCTGGCACCGTTTGTCGAAGACCGCGACCAGGCGGTTCCCTATCCCGGGGTGCGGGATAGGTTGATAACCCTGCTGAAGGACGGGCGGACCCGGGTCGTGATCATCTCCGGCCGAACCACCACCGCCCTGCTCAACCTGCTCGACATGGAGCACCCGCCCGAATTGTGGGGCTCGCACGGGCTGGAACGGCGTCGACCCGACGGCACTCGGATCGATCGACCCCTGCCTCGCGCCGCCCGGGAGGGTATCGCGGAGATCACCCAATGGATCGAACAGGAGGGGCTGGAGTCCCATGCCGAGGTGAAGCCGTCCGGCGCCGCATTTCACTGGCGGGGGTTGAGTGCGAACGATGCCGCCGGCCTGAGGCAAACAGTGATCGCCCGTTGGGCGGCGGCGGCCGCACAGATAGCTACGGAGATACACGAATTCGATGGCGGCATCGAGCTTCGAGTTGCAGGAATTACCAAGGCCGATGCCGTGAGAGCGATTCTGGACGAAACCGACGACACCCAGCCGGTGGCGTATCTGGGCGACGACCGCACCGATGAGGACGCATTCATCGCCCTCAAGGGGCGGGGTCTTTCGGTACTGGTTCGGCCCGAATTTCGCGACACGGCGGCTGATATCTGGATTACGCCGCCCGATGAACTCCTCGAGCAGCTTGACCGCTGGCACTGATCGGGCCGAACGTTTTTTCGGCATCGTTTGCGCTCGGCGGTTGTTATTAATATATTGGTACAGCGATTGCGGCCCGATCGGACCCTGCCAGCACCGTTCCACTACTCAAGTCGATATTGCCCGATACCGGGCCCGCACAAACCAAGGACAGGAAAGTATGCCGTTAAAGGATAAGCAGTTGCTGGTAGTTTCAAACCGGCTGCCGGTTGCCGTGGAGATGGTCGAAGGACAGTGGTCGGTGGTTCCCGGCGCCGGCGGACTGGTGACCGCGATGACCCCGCTCATGAAGCAGAATCGGGGACAATGGATCGGCTGGGCCGGCTGCGGCCCCGATGCGCCGGCCGACGAGTTACTCGCCGAATACAGTCGGGACCACGATTTCGAGGTTGTCCCGGTGCCGCTCACCGAGGAGGAAGTCGCGCTGTACTATCGCGGCTTCGCCAACCAGACGATTTGGCCGCTGTTCCACGATCTCCTCGGGCACTGCACCTTCGAGCTGCCCCACTGGGAGGCGTATGTCGAGGCCAACCGGCGGTTCGCCGAGGTGGTCGCGCCGCGGATACGTCCCGATACGTTTGTCTGGATTCACGACTACCAGCTTATGCTGGTGGGTCACTTTCTGCGTGAGATGGGGATCACCCAGCATCTCGGTTTCTTCCTGCACATCCCCTTCCCCGCATTCGATCTGATCCGGCGGCTGCCGTGGAAAGCGGAGGTCATGCACGCCTTGCTCGACTACGATCATGTCGGTTTCCAGACCGCCCATGACCGGCGGAATTTTATCGGCAGCGTGCGCTGGTTCGTGCCCGACTCCAAGATCCGTGCTCGCGGCCGTGAATCGTCACTCTCGTACCGCGGTCGAAATATCCGGCTCGGCTTTTACCCTATCAGTATCGACTACGATGAATTCGCCGGCATGGCGGCGAGCCGGGAGGTCGAGGAAGCGGCCTGGTTTGTTCATGAGAATCTGAAAAGCCGGGTGCTTGTGCTCGGTCTCGACCGGCTTGACTACACCAAGGGGATGCCGGAGCGATTCCTGGCATTTGAACGAATGCTCGAAAAATACCCCGAGACGCACGGTCTCATTTCGCTCATCCAGGTGGTGATCCCGAGCCGTGTCCGCGTGGCGGAATACCAGAAGCTCAAGGATGAACTCGACACGCTCGCCGGGCGGATCAACGGGCGCTTTTCGCACCACGGCTGGGTGCCGATTCACTACATGTTCCGCAGCCTCGACCGGGTCCAGCTGCTCGGCCATTACCGGGCCTGCGAAATAGGCCTGATAACGCCCCTCCGCGACGGCATGAATCTCGTTTCAAAGGAGTACTGTGCGGCCTCGATCGACAACAACGGCGTGCTCATCCTGTCGGAATTCGCCGGCGCCGCCGACCAGCTGGCGCGCGGCGCACTGGTGGTCAATCCGTACGATGTCGAGGGTACCGCCGACGCCATCTACCAAGCCTATACGATGGCCCCGGAAGAACGGGCGCGGCGGATGAAGATCATGCGTGCGGAGGTCCGTCGCAACAACGTTCATCGCTGGGTGCAGTGGTTTCTCGCGGCGGAGTCCAGCCCGGCCGACCATCGGGAACATTCCCCGATGGCTGTAACTGTCGAAAAGGAGTAAGTCGGGGACGGGCTCACTGACCGCACGGCGGCGGCGGAGCAGTATTGCGGAAAAGGTACGCGGCAAGCGTTGAGACATCGGCGATGTTCACCCGGCTCGCCTCCTCGGTGGAACCATCGACATTTGCCTGCTCCTCACACGGCGGGGGCGGTCCCAAACGGAAGATATAGGCCACGAGGTAGGTCAGGTCGGCCACATCGATCGGGCCGCCCGATTCATCGTTTCCATCGACATTCCCCCGTATTTCGCAACAGGGCAATACCGTGACCATCGGAGCGGCACCGTCATTGACGGCGAAATACCCTCCCCCGCCCGCAAAGAACACCGTGGCACGATCGGGAATCAGGTACTCTCCGGGTTGACCACACACGGTGCGGATTGTCAGCTCGAGGCTGTCGCCCGGCGCGATCGCATTCCGGACCGGTTCGAATCCGGTGGGATCATCGATCACCCAGTGATAAGTCCGACTACCGGCCGAAACCGACTCGATGTAGCTTTCGGAAAACGCGAAGGAAACCGGCCGGCCGTTGATTCTCGCCTCGGACCTGACTACGTAAAACGACGCCGGAATCGTCCCGGAGAAGTAAAGGCCGCTGAGCGGAAGATCGCCTCGGTTGGCCAGGGTACGACTGATAACGAGCGTATCGCCGCCGATCAGTGAGGCGGCTGACATTGTATGGCCCACCGTTACACCGGCGCCGGCGGGATAAACGATATCGGCGGCGGGCGCGGGCGCGGGTGCAACGGCCGAAAGCAGCAAAGCTGCGATGATGGCTACAGCCAGGCATCGGCCATGGCGATGCGCCGAGTCTCCCCCCTTCGGTTTTTTGCTTTCCGATCTAAAGGACACCTGTGATCTCCGTTCACGAGTGGTCCCGGCCGCTGCCGCCTCCGCGGTGCGGGTCGACCGGGCTGATTCGTCCGGACGCATTGCGGCGCCGGAGCTAAAGGTGCGGCGGTGACATTGCAGTACTGACGGGCTCGGCGGTGAATCCCGGTCAGGGTGAGTAGGTGCGGCTGTCTGGCCGCGTGCGATTTAATACTGCCGGAGGCCGGGCTCGAACCGGCACGGTCCTAACGGACCAAGGGATTTTAAGTCCCTGGTGTCTACCAATTCCACCACTCCGGCAATTGCTGACGGGAAGTTACGACAATGCGGGCGCGGGCGCAAGATTGTTCAATCGCCGCCCGCAGCTGGCTTCTGCAACAAGATAAAGAGGTGCGCCGATCCGGGCGAGGTCGCGTCCGGCACGATCCGAGACCAGACGGTGTCAAAACCGCATCGGGCGAGCATCTCCGCATAGACATCCTTGTCAAAGTGACTCCAGTACATACGGACCCCGTGGTAATCCTCTTCGATATCGGCCTCAAGGTCGTCCGCTCCCAGGCAGAGCAGAGCCAGACCGGACGGCTTGAGCCAGCGGTAGATCCGCTCAAAGAGTCCCCGATGCTCAGTACGGGGTATGTGAATGATGGCATAGTAGGAGCAGATGGCGTCAAACGCGGCTTCGGGAAAGGTCACAACGAGTATGTCAGCACACTCGAAGCGACCCCGCGGCACAAGTTCACGCGCCAGCTTGATCTGCGTCTCGGAGAAATCAACGCCGGCAACATCGAAGTGTCGGCTCAGGTACTCGGTCACCGGAATGCCGGCGCCGCAGCCGATATCGAGAACCTTTGCTCCGACCGGCAGCCGCCTCACCAGGTCATCGAGCAGGCCAACGTCTCCGGAGCCCTCGAGGCGCGCTGCCAGATACTCTCGTGCCATAGCGTTATAACCGGCTCTGACCGTCTCGCTGTGATTCTCTCTTTCGATGACCTCCGCTCCTGGAATCTGCCTGCTGACAGCCAGCCTCGCCTGCTGCGGCACTCGCTGACGCGGCAACAAGATACTTACGTTGATCAAAAGGTGTACGGCCGGCGAAGTCCCTGGTGTCTGCCAACGATAATCCCTCGCCTCAACTGCGGTTGACCAGGCGCTCCCAGAGCCGCCGTATTCCCGAAGCGATCTGCACCAATAGGTAGGCGATAAGAATGGCCCAGGCCATCTCGGCCGGATAGTGCAATCTCGAACCCTGCCAGAGGCTTCCTCCGAGGATGATCGAGAAGCTGACATACGTGCCCCCCAGTATCCATGCGGCGGCGACCTCCCGCCTGATTATCATCACCGCCAAACCGAGCAGGGTCAGCCCGACCAGCACATATCCCAGCCAGGTGCGCATGTAGAGGATAAAATAGGCCATGACGTACTTGACCTGCGGGATCTCCCGGTAGGCATATCCGGTCTCGGCCACCATGTTATCGCGCATGTTAAGGAAGTACTCGCGGAGCATGATCCAGGGGTGGGCATTGATTTCACTTTTGACGCGAGCCGATGCTTTCGCGTAGGCCGCAACGAAACTGTCCGACCGGTCGCCGTCTTCCTCCTCCCATTCGTTGCGATAATCAACCAACGTCTTCCCCTCTCCCCGCGTCTTTTCGGCCACCCCGGCCACGAGACACGAGCGCACCGTGAGCGCGCCGTTCGTTCCGAACACGAACAAGTCATGAATCGCATAGTTGCGAACCGACCAGCCCAGAACCATCAGCAGCATCACCAGTCCGGTAATCGACGCCCGACCGAAAAACCGAAGTCGCGAGAGATGCGGAGCACGGCGTGGCAGTACAAGCGCGAAGAGCAGGAAGATCAGGGGCCACATCTGCCCCACCGGCCTGACATGGGCCGCGAATCCGGAGGTCAATCCGGCCGCGACATACCAACGCAGCCGTCCCGTGCAGTAGCCCCGGACGAACATCACCAGGGCCATTGCCTGGAGTGTGAAATACGGCTGGTCGGTCAGGATGTGGCAGCTGAGCGATATCGATGTAAGGGAAACCGCTGAAAACAGTCCGGCCAACAGCGCCACCGCTCGCGACGACAGCAGTTGCCAGGCAAGCAGGTACACCGCCACCGGAGCCAGGCCGCCCAGTACAATATTCACGAGGATCGGCCAAATCGGGTTGGGCCCGAAAACCAGTTTGATCGCAGCCAGCATCAGCGCATAGCCCGGCCCGACTCGCAACAGGCCGTACGATCCCCCTCTCTCCCACGAGAGAATATGGTCGGCCAGCATCAGATAGAGATTGGAGTCCTGGGCAAAGTGCGCCACTCGCTCGAACCCGAGCGCATCCGAAGCCACCTTGAGATAGATGAGGCGCAGGATTACAGCCAGGGCGAACAGCCCGATCAATGTGGAGTACGTGACACGATGCTCTTTGATGCCCATTCCCGCACCTGACACATCCGGCTCGAGTGCGCGCCATTGCGCGAGGCGCGGCATTCGGAGGCGTCCCAGTCGCGACCGGTTCCTAATCCCGTGACGGCAAACGTATCCGTCGCGTTGACCACTTACAAAGTAGCGCTATCACGGGCCGGGCGCAAGGCGGTTTTGGTCCCGACTCGCGGCGGGAGAGCGTAGGTCCGAGGATTTGAGGCCTCCTCGTCGGACGGTCGGCCGACCGCCGGATGGATGCCTGTTCTATCTTTTTCCCCGCACGGCGTCGATACTCCACGGGCCGGGGCCGACGGCGGATAAATACAGCCAGAGGAAGCAATACAAAATCGCCGGCATGCCCATGTTTACGGTCGGCCAGAAATTGCTCGGGAAGTGGAACTGGAAATAGGCTATCGCCATCTCGCCGGAAAGGATAAACGCGACCGGTCGAGTGAACAGGCCGATCACCAGTAGAAACCCACCGAATACCTCGAGAAAACCGCCAATCCACATCTGGGAAAGAAACGGTATCTCGGTGCCGGGCGGCATCCCCGGCGGCCATCCGAACAGCTTCATCGAACCGAATGACATAAATGCCAGCGCAGCCACGATCCTGACCGCGCTTCGCACGTAAGGCCCTGACTGCGTCCATTTCGAGACGAGGCTGGAGACTCCCATTCTGCTTCTGCTCCTCCTTGGGTTCTCGTTGTTGATTCGCGACTATCGCCACGTCAGCGTTGCCCGAGCCAATCCCGCAGACGGTCGACCATCTCATTCCCGCCCTGAAGCGCCCCATCGCGCTCGGGCGTGGCCATCGGAATGGCATATGATACGGCGACCACCG
>CAYPYM010000052.1:0-6345 GCA_964414435.1 uncultured Ignavibacteriales bacterium
AAGGCCTCTTTCAGCGCCTTGTAATCCGCGTCGTCCTTCACCGAGTAATCGTAGTCGATATACTGGAAGGCGCCGTCCGGGCCGACCACGAACACCGATCGGTGCATCATGCCGTTTTCCGGCTGATACACCCCCATCATTTTCCCGAACGAGCGGGTCGGGTCGGAGAGGAGTTTGAACGGAAATTTCTGATATTTCGCCCATTCCCGGTGCGAATACACGTAGTCGCCGGAGATGGGCACGACCGTCACGTTGAGTTTTTCGAAATCGTTGAAATTGTCGCGATAGGTGCACATTTCGGTTGTGCAGCCAGGGGACCAGTCGGCCGGATAAAACGCGATCAGGTAGCGCTGACCCTTGAGATTGGCCGAACCGTATCCGTCGAAGTTCACCGAGTCCTGGGTGGCGTACGGCAGGTTGAACTGCGGCGCCGTATCACCAACTTTGTAAGGCTGTTCGGCGAAACTGATTGACCACGGTTTGAGGGCAATGAGGATGGCAATCAGGATTGATCGTCTCATGCATGCTCCTTTGTATCGTTATGGTACACAAAGAAGTAAACAATCGGCAGGGGGAGCTGGTTCCCGCCCTCTCAAACGAAGCCGGCGGGGTTACCCCGCCGGCGGTGTGCTCTGAACAGTCCGAAACGGCCGATCGGCCGCCTCAATCGTCGAATAAATCGTCGAATTTCTTCTTTCGATCATCTTTGGAATCGGTGTCGCTCCGGATCCCGCCCGGCCGCTTGATCGCGTCGCGGACCGCAAAGAAGTCGCAGAAGTTGTTCTTTTCCTTGTCGCGGATGGGAGCGTCGATTGTCTCCCGGCATTGAAAATGCGCGAACGGGTCGAAATGCCGGCAGCCGCGGCAGCAGCGCAGATCGGCCAGACAGCTCGGACAGGAGTCCATCCGGGTCGGTTTCCCTTCGATTCCGGTCGCCTTGCCGCAGTTCCAGCAGAGAAGTCCGCTATTTGGGTTCATTCGTACCTCCGGTTTCGCCCCCGGCCCCGCCTAGTTGCGGCTCTTGATTTCCTTCACCAGCTCGTCGGTATACTCGGTCGTCGAGCACTCCCCGCCGAGATCGTGGGTGAGGTTGTGGCCGATCGCCAGGGTCACGATCATCGATTTCCAGATCCGTTCGGCCGCCTCGTGTTCGCCCAGATGGCGGAGCATGAGCAGCGCCGAGAAGATGAGCGCGGTCGGGTTGGCGAGATTTTTACCCGCGATATCGGGCGCCGATCCGTGCACCGCCTCGAAAACGGCGTATTCATCGCCGATATTCGCGCCCGGCACCACGCCCAGGCCGCCGACCAGCCCGGCCGCGAGATCGGAGACGATGTCACCGAACAGGTTGCCCAGGAGGAGGACGTCGTAGCGGGTCGGGTCCATCACGAGCTGCATGCAGAGGGCGTCGACGATCTTATCCTCGGCCCGGATCTCCGGAAACTCTTTCGCGACTTCTTCGAACACTTTCAGGAAGAGGCCGTCGGAGATCTTCATGATATTGGCCTTGTGCACCAGGGTGACTTTCTTGCGGCCGTTCTCCTTGGCGTAATTGAACGCCCACCGCGCGACCCGTTCCGAGGCCCGCTCGGTGACGACCTTGATCGCCTGGGTGACGCCGGGCGAGATCAGGTTTTCGATTCCTGAGTAGAGATCCTCGGTGTTTTCGCGCACGATGATGATATCGACTTTGTTGTAACGGCTGGGCACGCCGCCGATCGACTTGACCGGACGCAGATTTACGTACAGGTCGAGCTTCTGCCGCAGCGCGACATTGGCCGAACGGAATCCCTTGCCGACCAGGGTCGTGATCGGCCCTTTCAGTGCGACCCTGTTCTCGCGCACCGAGTCGAGCAGTTGATCGGGGACCGAGGTCCCGTACTTCTGGACCGCCGGAATTCCGGCATCCTGCCGGTCCCATTCGATCTTGACCCCGGCCGCCTCGATTACGCGCACGGCCGCTTCGGTGATCTCCGGGCCGATGCCGTCGCCGGGAATCAGCGTGACTTTGTGAGCCATTTATTCCTCAGTGGATTGTTATGGTCTTTCATCCCGCCAGTATATCGCATTTCGGAAAGACTGTCAACTTGCGGGATTGCCGTCATTCTGTTGACAATCGCCCACCGAGAGCTTATGATAAAACGATTCCAACGCATCGCATTCGGCACTGCCAAAAGGAGAGGTCCGGTCGCCGCATACACGCCTTGCCCAATACACTATGGACGACAAACGTGAACTGACGACAATCCGTCTGACCGCCCAGGTCGCCTGCGCCGGTTGAGCTTCCAAACTTTCGCCAAAGGTTTTGGCGGCAGCATTGAAGAATCTCCCGGTCACGCACCATCCGGACCTTCTGGTCGGGTTCAACAAGGCTGATGACGCCGGGGTGTTTCGGATCAGCGACGACCTCGCGCTGGTACAGACGGTGGACTTCTTCCCACCGATTGTCGACGATCCCTACGAGTTCGGCCGGATCGCCGCGGCCAACGCCCTTTCGGATGTCTACGCGATGGGCGGACGGCCGATCACGGCGCTGAATATCGTCGGATTCCCCGACGGCACTATGCCGGAGAGTATCCTTGGCGACATTCTGCGCGGCGGGACCGATAAAATCGAAGAGGCCGGCGCTGTCGTGGTCGGCGGTCATTCGGTAAAAGATGCCGAGCTGAAGTACGGTGTGGCGATCACGGGCCTGATCGATCCGCATCGGATCATCACGAATTCCGGGGCACAGCCGGGCGACGCGATTTTTCTGACAAAACCGCTCGGCACCGGCCTGATCACAACCGGGATCAAGCGTGGGGCGGTCGGTCCGGAGCTGGTGACGCTGGTCACCGAGCAGATGGGACGGCTCAATCGCGATGCCGCGGAAGCGATGATCGCTGTCGGCGTGCACGCCGCCACTGATATCACCGGGTTCGGCCTGCTCGGGCATGCCTTTGAGATGGCCGACGGGTCGGAAGTGACGATCCGCCTGCTGGCCGACAGTTTGCCGCTGATGCCGGAGGCGACCCGGCTGGCGGCCGAAGGCATGATTCCCGGCGGCGCCAACGCCAATCGCGAATTCATGATCGGAAAAGTCAGGGTATCCGAGTCAATCGACAAGAATGTCGAACGTGTTCTGTACGATCCACAGACATCGGGGGGGCTCTTTATTGCCGTTCCCAGGGACAGGGTAACACAGTTTGAGCAAGAACTTAAAAAGCGAGAAACGTTCGGTCGCGAAATCGGCCGGGTCGAAAAGAAAGCTGACACTGCGATCATCGTCGAGTAGCGGCCCCCGCTCCGTTCCCGCCTGGTTGAGCGGGCGGCGGCTGTGGTTCGCTGTGACGGCGCTGATAGTCGTCGCCGGGACAATCGCCTGGCACACCGACCTTCGGCGCGACCCGCCGATGTATTTCGCCGGGATCGGCCAGTCGCTCTCGACCGACCCCGCCCAGTACACCTACCACGCCCGCAACGAAGTCCTTTTCGGGCAGTGGGATCCGTTTGACTATCCCCGCTGGACCGTCTACCAGCATTCTCTCACATCGCTCGTAGCCTATGCCTGGTTTGCCCTCACCGATATTTCGCTCGAATCGGCCGGCTCGGTGGGACTGACCCTGTCTGTGCTGGGGCTTCTGTTCCTGCTGATCGGGGTCGCCCGACACCACCGCCCGTGGGTGCTGGCCGCGATTGCGTTGGCCTATATGCTGAATATCACCCTGCTCACGCACGGGCGCCTGTCGTATCTTGAGGACGGTCTTATCCTGCTGGCGGCGATGACCTTCTGCTGCTACTCCTGGTTCGGCCACCGCCTCTGGGGAGTGATTCTGTGCGGTGCACTGGCGGCAGCGGCCATGCTGATGGGCAAGATGTTCGGCGGCCTGCTGCTTCCAGCGTTAATTCTGACCGTGGTCTTTTCGCCCCGCGAACATCGGGTGCGCGACGCTCTCGTAGCCGTCAGCGCGTTTGTCACGGCGGCATTGGTTCTGGCGCTGGTGCTGTACGGCCGGGAGATCGCGGCCGCCTTCACTTACACGGGTGAGCAGGCTTACGAATTGCGCGGCTTCCCGGCCGGCCTGAAGTCGCCGTGGGCGTTTATCGAACATCTGGTGAGCTTCGGCTTCTCCAACCGCCTGTTTTACCTCAACCCGGATCTGCTGGTTTTCACCGTGATCGGATCGATGCTGGCGGTACAGTTCCGACTGGACCAGAAGCATCTGTCGCCGGCGGCGAGATTTGCGATGTTCTGGGGCTTGTGCGCCTTTGTCGGCCTGATGCCGCTCAACTACTCCCCCATTCGCTACACGCTGCTGTTGATTCCGGCGATTATCGTGTTTTGCTTCACGATGTTTGACTCGACCTCACGCGGTCTGATGAGGCAGCCGGGCGAGTACAACCGCTGGACGATGGTCGGACTGACCGCGGCGCTTTGGGTGGCGCTGTTCGAAGTGGCGGGGAACGTGTTCTTTTTCAACACCTTCCCTCGTCCGATCAGGGCGACAGTCTGGCTCACCCTGCCGGTCGCAATCGGCCTGGCCTATTTGCTTTACCGAATCCTCAAGCGGCAGCGTTCCCGCATATATCGTCGGGCCTGGTGGAGTGCACTGGCGGTCGTAGTACTTGTCACGGTGGCCGGTAACGTGACTCGCATCAGCCGGTTCTATTTCGATGAGCGGAACTACACGATCGCCGAGGCCAATATCGACATGGCGGCGATACTCGGCCCGGGCGCGGTCGTTTCGGGCCCGTATGGGCCCGCCCTGACTCTCGCGACCGACCTCAAGTCGTTTATCCATCTCTTTCAGGTAGCCGAGGTGAAGCCCGACCTGTTCGACAGCAACCCGATCACACATGTGGCCATGGATGTCTCGAACTACAACGAGGCGATCCAGGATTATCCGCAGTTGCAGGGACTGCTTCCGGTGGCACACTACTGGATTCGCGATGTCGAGGTCGGCCTGTACCGAGTGAGTGACCGCTTCGGTAATGCCGTGGCCAACGCCTACGAGCCAAGCGATTTCGAGCGCGCGGCCGCTTTTCTCGCCGCGAGCGAGATAGACAGTGCCTCCGTCCTGGCTGCATCAGCGTACGCCCGGCACCCCGGCTCCAAATCGGCCGGGCTCCTGCTTGCTGAAACCTATCTTCGCCTGGGGCAATATGATCGCGTTTACGGGCTGCTGATGGATCTCACCGACCGCTTCCGCACCGATTTCTGGGTCCAGCTCCAGTGCGGGCGCTTCCTCCAGCTTCTGGCCCTTCAGAGGCAGGACAGTCAGCTGGCCAATATGGCCCAGCGGTATTATCAGCGGGCGGTCTCGGCCGATCACTATCGGGCCGACTATGCGATGCGCCTGTGGCAGAAAACGGCGCGCCAGTCCGGCTCGGCGTCATCATCACCCTCGCCCGCCCCAAAAAAAAACCGGCCGGGTGAATGACCCCGACCGGTCTTTGGCCTTCGGCCGTGTGGCATTACTTTGCGAAGTTTGCCGCGACAAAATCCCAATTGATCAGATTCCAGAACGCCTCGAGATATTTGGGCCGGGCATTGCGGTAATCGATGTAGTAAGCGTGCTCCCAGACATCACAGGTGAGCAGCGGCTGCCTCCTGTCGCGCAAGGGATTGCCGGCGTTGGAGGTGCTGACGATCTCGAGCCCGCCGGCTTCGGTGCGAACCAGCCAGGCCCAGCCCGAACCGAAGGTGGTGGCCGCCTTGTCGGTGAAGTTGGTCTTGAACTGATCGATCGACCCGAACTCCTTGTCGAGTGCGGCCGCGAGGGCGCCGGTCGGCTGCGTGCCGCCCGGTATCAGGCAGTTCCAGTAGAATGTGTGATTGAACACCTGCGCGCCGTTGTTAAAAATGCCGCCGTCGGCTTTCCTGATGATTTCTTCGAGCGATGCGTCTTCGAACGGGGTCCCCTTGATGAGGACATTGAGTTTGTCGACATACGCCCGGTGGTGTTTTCCGTGGTGATACTCGAGTGTTTCTTTCGAGATGTAAGGCACAAGCGCATCGAGGGCAAAGGGTAAATCCGGCAGCTGGTGCGTCATTCAGAGCCTCCTTCGAAAAATGAACATAGATACCACAGACCATTATGACTACGGTACATCTCGGTGGCCGGGTTGTCAAGCGAATCATCGCCGACGGCCCGGTCGGCCGAGGGTGACGGATGTTATCTCCGCCCGGCACGGTCGCTTAGCGTCTCCGACGCGGTGAATCTGATCGATGATCGCGAAGGGATGGCGTAAACTCGGACCAACATATACACGTTAGACTCTTTTTCTGTTAGAATTTGATGCAAATCGTGCGATGCGGTCCGGTTTCTGAAACTTCACGCGCGGCTGAGACGTTAAACAAGAAAC
>CAYPYM010000052.1:6355-7692 GCA_964414435.1 uncultured Ignavibacteriales bacterium
TAGTTGATTACAACTCGCCCTATACCGTACTTCTTCGCGAAACTTAGTGGGATGTCTGCCATGGAAATAGGCCTCATATACTCAAAGGATGATCCCCGCCAGACGGAAGCGCGGGACTTTGTCCACAGGTTCATTCGCGAACGCGGCATTCTGGCGCAAGTGGTCGAGTCCAACCAGCCGGTCGAATCACCGACCGTGATCATCAACGGTCACGCGCTGAAGGATCAGCGCGGAGCACCGCGCAGCAACCGTCGCTCCATGTTCCCGGCGCTGGCCGATATTGCCCGCGCTCTGGAGCAGCAGCTCTGGTCGCTGTAAGCACCGCCGGGGAAACCGTCGCCCCGAGAGCACACCATTTCTCGTCCGCTCGCCTGTCCGTTGTTCAGTCGCCTGCCGAATGCCGTAAAGTCGCGCCCGGCGCGGATTTTCCGGCTATCGGGACTGGGATTTTACTTGCCTACGACGCCAACATGGCGTAAGATTCAGGCGTACAACAGGACTACTTGCCTCTTACAACTTATTGTGTCAGTACGTACTTATTTAACCCGATACCGCTCGTCGGCGGGCCTGCAAGCGGCGTAGCCCACCGATTCCGAGGGGAAAGGAGCCGCACCGTGAAAATGAAACTGATCCTTGTAACCTGTCTGGGTGTCGCCGCGGCACTGCTTATGGCCGGCTGCGGCAGCAACAACGCTCCGACCCAACCGAATACCGGGCCCCAACTGAATTCCGGCCTCGCCATGACCGGCGTGCCGACCACCGCTACGGTCGACTCGGCCCGCGTTTTCATGTATGTAGAGTCACCCGACAGCCAGACCGTCCTGGTCCGTCAGGCCACCGAGAGCTGGGCCGAAGACAGCCTCACCGCCAACTCGTTCGGCGGCGGCGTCGCCTCCGATACGGTCGCGATGTTCAGCGCGGCCGACAGCGGCTGGGTGATGTTTGACGTCACCGGCCCGGCCCGGGCCTGGTTTGCCGACACGACCACCAACATGGGGTTGGTGCTGAATCGGGCCGACACCGGCGACGGCTTTGCCGCATTCGCCAGCCGCGAGACCGAGGACCACCAGCCGTACCTGGAGATCTGCTACACGACTTCCGATGGTTCGGTTTGCGAAACTTTCATGGCGACCGCCGATACATATATCGATCAAGCCATGCCGGACAGCAATTACGGCGGCGGAGCATCCCTCTATGTCGGCCGCGATACGACCGCGAGCTCCGAGCGCTGGACGTTCGCGCGCTTCAACTTCCCGGTCTACACGCCGCCCGCCACGGTCGGTGACTTCGTCTGGAACGACCTGGACGGGGACGGGGTGCAGGACGGCGGCGAAGCG
>CAYPYM010000052.1:7702-10349 GCA_964414435.1 uncultured Ignavibacteriales bacterium
AACGGCCTTCAGGACGCCGGTGAGCCCGGCATGAGCGGCGTGACGGTAAACGCCTACACCTGCGACGATGAACTGGTCGCCACCACGGTTACCGACGCCGATGGCATGTACATGTTCGACTCCCTGATGCCCGGCGACTATTACTTCGGATTCGAACTGCCGGCCAACTACGGTTTCAGCCCGATGGACCAGGGTGCCGATGATTCGATCGACAGCGATGTCGATCCGGCCACGGGTATGACCGCCTGCCTGACGTTGACGGCCGGCGAGGTGAATTCCACGGTCGATGCCGGGATGTACCTCCTGCGCGCGTCGGTCGGCGACTTCGTCTGGAACGACATGAATCAGAACGGCCTCCAGGATGAAGGTGAGCCCGGACTGGCCGGAATCTGGCTCTGGCTGTACGATTGTGACGGCAACGTGCTCGACTCGACCATGACCGATTCGTCCGGCATGTACCTCTTCGACGAGCTGATGCCCGGCGACTACATGCTCATGATCGCCAATCCGAACGGCTGGATCCTGACCCTGCAGAATGTCGGTGACGACGGTTCGATCGACAGCGATTTCGATCGCTATCACAAGAACACCGTCTGCCTCACGCTCACTCCGGGCGAGGACAACGCCGATATCGATGCCGGTTTGTACGAGTTCAACGGTTGCACCTACGGCAAGGGCTTCTGGAAGAACCACGCCGGGCTCGGTCCGCAGTCCGATCTGGCCACCAAGCTGCTCCCGATCTATCTCGGCGACAAGGGCGGGGACAAGACGATGGAAGTGTCCGACGCCGCCACGCTGTTTGACATTCTCCAGCAGCACACCTACGGCGATCCGAGCAACGGGATCACCAAGCTGTACGCTCACCTGCTGACGGCGAAGCTGAATATCGTCAATTTCGCCAATCCGGCCGATATCGAGCACACCATCGACGAGGCCGACGCCTTCCTGGCGGACCACGACTGGACCGACTGGAGTTCACTCGACAGGGCCCAGCAGAAGATGGTCCTGACCTGGAAGGACAAGTGCGAGTCGTACAACGAGGGCATGATCGGGCCGGGCTCCTGTGGCGACATGGACGAAGACCATGACACTGACAGCACCGACTACGATCACGATGGCGGCAGCGACGACTAAGCCGTCTGAGCCGACCAAAACGCGATAATACAAAGGCCCGGCGGCTTCAGCAGCCACCGGGCCTTTTTCTATCTGCTCGCAACGGCTGTCAGATGGCCGTTTTCTCTCGCAGGAAGTCGACCACCTGCGCGACTTTCATCCGGGTCTGGTCCATCGAGTCGCGATCGCGCACGGTCATCGTCTCGTCCTCCAGCGTCTGGCCGTCGACCGTGATGCAGTACGGACAGCCGGCTTCATCCATGCGGGCGTAGCGCCGTCCGACCGCCCCGGAGACGTCGTAGAACACCTTGAAATGCTTCTTGAGTTCGGTGTAGACGTTCTGCGCGAACTCCGGCATACCGTCTTTCTTCACCAGCGGGAAAACAGCCGCCTTGATCGGCGCGACTTTGGGCGACAGGCGCAGGAACACCCGCGTCTCGCCTTTAATCTCGACCTCATCGTAACCGTCGACCAGGATGGTCAGCAGGGTGCGGTCGCAGCCGGCCGAGGTTTCCACGATGTACGGGATGAACTTCTCGGTGTAAACGTCGTCGCTGTAGCGCAGGTCCTTCTTGGTCGCCTCCATGTGGCGGCTGAGGTCGAAGTCGGTCCGGTTGTGGACGCCTTCGAGCTCCTGCCACCCGAACGGGAATTCGTACTCGATATCCCAGGCCGACTTGGCGTAGTGGGCGAGTTCATCCTCGCCGTGCTGATGCCAGCGCAGCTTTTCCGGCGTGATGCCCAGCTCCATGTAGAAATTCCAGCGCTGTTCGCGCCAGTATTCCATCCACTTCTCGTCCTCGCCCGGGGCGACGAAGAACTGCATCTCCATCTGTTCGAATTCGCGGGTGCGGAAGATGAAGTTGCCGGGGGTGATTTCGTTGCGGAAGGCTTTGCCGATCTGGGCGATGCCGAAGGGGATTTTCTGACGCGACGAGTTCTTCACGTTGAGGAAATTGACATAGATCCCCTGGGCCGTTTCCGGGCGCAGGAAGATCTCGCTGGCGCTGTCCTCGACCGGCCCCATATGAGTCTTGAACATGAGGTTGAACTGGCGCGCCTCGGTCAGCTCGCCGTCGCACTCGAGCGGCGACTTCGACGGTTTCATCGGGCAGCGGGCGTTTTCGAGATCGTCGGCCCGGAACCGCGCCTTGCACTTCTTGCAGTCGACCATCGGGTCGTTGAAATTCGAAACGTGGCCGGAGGTGTGCCAGACCTGCGGGTGCATGAGAATCGCGGCGTCGAGCCCCTCGATATCGTCGCGGCGGTTGGTCATGGCGTTCCACCAGAAATTCTTCAGGTTGCGCTTGAGTTCGGCGCCGAGCGGACCGTAGTCCCAGCACGACGTCAGGCCGCCGTAGATTTCGGAAGAGGGAAACACATAGCCGCGCCGCTTGCAGAGCGACATCAGCTTGTCCATGCGGTCGTTGGTATTCTTCTGGGCAGCCATACTCACCTGTCATCTTCTATAACGTACTGTTACTGTTTCTCAGCTTCTCCAGAAAAGCCAGCGACTTCAGCTCGGACTTGATAT
>CAYPYM010000053.1:0-10348 GCA_964414435.1 uncultured Ignavibacteriales bacterium
GCCCGGTGCGACGAACAACCGGAACTTCCATGACTACTCGAATCCCTCAGCGGCCACCAACTACAGCGGACCCTCCGGAATCGCCGTCTGGAGCATCTCCGACTCCGATTCGCTCATGTATGCCGATCTCGATATCGAGCCGTCGCGCCCGTACGTCCAGCTCTACGGTTCCACCCCGGTCGTCTTCGACGACGCCGTCCCGCGCGGCAACGGCAACGGCATCCCCGAGGCGGGGGAGACGGTCCAGGTCTACTGTACCGTCATCAACGGCCTCCGCGACGCCTACAATCCGCGCCTGACCGTTACGACCGACAATCCGTATGTCACCTTCACGACCCCGACCGCAGCGTTCGGTTCGACCATCTCGGGGGCGCCGATCAGCAATACGACGCCGGTCGAGTTTACCGTCGCCGACAGCATCGTGCCGGTGATCGACTCGTTTTTCCTGACCATCACCTCCGACTCCCTGCCGTCGACACCCGGTTCGGACGAATACGCAACCACGTTTGGCGTCGAGGAGCAGGTGGGCGCGGCGCAGGTGCTGATTGTCGACGACGATCGCGGCGGCACGTATGAAACGGCTTATCACGATGCCCTCTACAAGTCACGCGTCCCGAGCACGCTGTGGGATGTTCACAACGACGGTGTCCCGTCGGCCGGGTACCTTGCCGACTACAACATGGTCTTCTGGCACACGGGTGACACCACCAGCGGCGTGATCGACGCGGCGAGGATTACAGCGATGAAAAGCTACTTGGATGGCGGCGGGAATCTGTTCCTGTCGTCGGCCGGCGGCGTGAAGGATATCGACGCGTCCGACAGCGCCTTCCTGGCCGACTACTTCGGCGCGACTTACGCCGGCTCGGCCTTCTGGTTCCTCGCCACCGGCATCACCGGCACCGACCTCGGTCAGGCCACCAAGTACCGCCTCGATGCGTCTCTGACGGGCACCTCGAGCTTCCCCTACGTCACCGTGCTCCCGGGCAGCGAGGCATTCCTGTATCAGGCCAATGCCGCCACCCACATCTGGGGTGTCTCATCCAACCCGGGGACGTTCAAGTCGGTGTTGCTGACGATCCCGGCCGAGTACATCTCGCCGGACTACATCGCCGGCGGCTATGGAACGATCGACACCCTGATCCACCGCACGATGAATTTCTTCGGCGGCATCCCGACCTCGGTGTATGACGGCTCGCCGTTCACCGGCCTGCCGCGGTCGTTTGATCTCGTCCAGAACTACCCCAACCCGTTCAATCCGACCACAACGATCAGCTACACGCTGCGGGCCACCGCATTCACCGGCGACCGGACGCCGCGCACGAGGCTCGTGGTGTACAACGCCCTTGGGCAGCAGGTCAAAACGCTGGTCGACAAAGTCCAGGTTCCGGGCACCTACTCAGTGGAGTGGGACGGCCGGACCGACGCGGGCAGCAAAGTCGCCTCGGGCCTCTACTTCTACCGGCTGGAGCGGGGGGAAGAGACCCAGACAAAGAAAATGGTTCTCCTTAAATAGCAAAGTCCAAACGCTGGCAGAACCTGAAGCCGCCGGAGCGATCCGGCGGCTTATTTTATTGCTGTCCAGTCGCTTACCGGTCGTGATTTTTTTCACTTTTATGCCCGAATTCTCTTGACAAATTGGAATTTCGTGCCGATAATTGAAAATGAAAATCGTTTTCAATTGGCTTTTGACGAGGTTGCCAGACGATGCGCGAGTTCTTACGAACCAAAGGCTTTAAGATGACGCCTCAGCGGGAGTTGATCTTCCGGGCGTTTTTCGAGCTGGGCGACCACGTCACCGTAGACGAGCTGTTCGAGAAAGTCCGCGCCCAGGACCGAAGCATAGGCTACAGCACGGTCTGGCGCAACTTGAAATTGATTTGCAAGGTCGGGCTGGCCGAAGAGGTCAATGTCGGCGACGGCGTCACCCGCTACGATCGGGTCACGCACGTCCCGCACGGCCATCTCTACTGCCAGGAGTGCCACAAGTTCGTCGAATTCGATGTCGGCGAGGTGGTTGAGGCGCTCGGCCGGGTGGCCGGCAAACACAAGTTCTTTCCCGAAAGCTACAAGATTGAGATCCACGGCCTCTGCAGCCAGTGCCGTCGCGCCCGTGACCGCCAGGCAAAAGAGGCCGCGAGAACGGAAAAATGAGCGGGGCCGGTCCGGAAACCGGCCATCAACGATACGAGGTACGCAACCATGACGTTTCTGAACAAACTGGCGCCGGGACAGCGCGGCCGCGTGGTCGGCTTCACCGAGGACGGCAAAATCTCCCGACGGCTTCTGGAACTGGGCATCATCCCCGGACGGCTGATCACCTTCCTTCGCAACGCACCGCTGCAGGATCCGATGGAGGTGCAGGTCGGCCCGAGCTGCCTCTCGCTGAGGCATCGCGAAGCCTCGCTCGTTACCGTGGAACCTGAAGACTAGCTGGCTGAAATAGAATCGCTCGATCATGAGGAGTCGAACCCCCGCAAGCGAGACTGAAGCGACCCGAGTAATCGCTATTTGCGGCAATCCCAACTGCGGCAAGACGACCCTCTTCAACGCCGTCACCGGACTCAACCAGCAGGTCGGCAACTACCCCGGGGTCACGGTCGAACGCGTCTCCGGCCAGTTCGCCGCCGTGCCCGGCTCCCCCGACCGCTACACCCTGCTCGATATCCCCGGCACCTATTCGCTCTCGGCTTTTTCTCCCGATGAATACATCGCCTGCTCGGCTCTGACCGGCTCGATCCGCGGGGAGTCGGCGCCCGACGCGATTATCTGCGTGGTCGACGCCACCCAGCTCGAACGCGGGCTGTATTTTCTCCAGCAGGTGCTCGAAATCGGCCGGCCGGTGGTTGCCGCGATCAACATGATCGATCTCGCCGCGCGCGAGGGAATGACGATCGACTACGCCCGCCTCTCCGACCTTCTCGGTGGGATACCGGTCGTGCCGGTTGTCGGCAGCCGCGGAACCGGTATCGACGAATTGAAGCGGGTCGCGGTCGAGATCGCCAAACGACCGACTGTCCCGGAACCCGCCACCTACGATCCGGCCACCGAAGCGGCGCTCGATCATCTTCGCGTCCTGGCCAACGGGCGCTATCGCAGCCGGGCGGAGCTGGTGCGGGTGTTGCTCGATGTCGACGGACCGGCCGAGCACGAATTCCTGCGACACTGCGCCCCCGATGGGCGGCAGGTGCTGCACGACAGCCGGGCGCGGATCAAGAGCGAAGTCGGCGGTCTGGCCGCGGCCGAGACCAATGTCCTGACGGCGCGGGCGCAGAAGATTTTCGACGAGGTCGTGACCGCTACCGAGGATCGCCCGCCGACCCTGTCGGCGCGGATCGACCGCTATCTGCTGCATCCGATTCTCGGCCCGATCGTGCTGATAGTCACGATGGTGCTCGTGTTCCAGTCGATATTCAGCTGGGCCGAGCCGTTTATGGATCTGATCGACCGCCTCTTCGGCAGTCTGGCGTCGCTCGTGCAGGCATCGATGGTGGAGGGGCCCCTTCGCTCGCTCATCACCGACGGCATTATCGGCGGGGTCGGCTCGGTGCTCGTCTTTATTCCACAAATTGTCATTCTGTTTTTGTTCATAGCGTTTCTCGAAGACTCCGGCTACATGGCCCGAGCCGCCTTCCTGGTCGATCGGATGTTCCGCTGGTGCGGGCTGTCGGGGAAATCGTTTATCCCGATGCTGTCGTCGTTCGCCTGCGCCGTTCCGGGGATTCTCGCCACGCGCACGATCGAAGACCGCAAGCTGCGCTTTATCACGATCATGGTCGCCCCGCTCATGACCTGTTCGGCCCGTCTCCCGGTGTACGCTATCATGATCGCCGCCTTCATTCCGTATCGAAGCTATCTCGGCATCTTCAACTTGCAGGGAGCCGTCCTCACGATGCTCTACCTGATGGGTATCATCGTGGCGGTACTGGTGTCGTTCGTGCTGCAGCGGGTGGTATTCAAGGCGGAGCGGGGGACATTCCTGATGGAGATGCCGTCGTACAAACTGCCGACTCTTCGCTCCGTGTTTATCCGCGTAATCAACCGGGTCAAGGCGTTTGTCGTGCGGGCCGGGACAGTGATTCTCGCGATCACGATCGTCATCTGGGCGCTGAGTTATTTCCCGCGGTCGGGCACTATCGTGCATGAGTATGCCGCGCGGACGGAGGCAACGAACCTCCAATTCAACGAACGACTGACCGCCCTGACCACGCAGGTCGAGACGCTCACGCCGCCGAACCGGCAGGCCGACATGGCCGAGATCGAGGACAATATGGCGGCGGCCAAGACGTCCGATGATCTCACCGCAATCCGCGATCTGTCGCTGGCGGCCCATCCTGAACTGGCCGATCCGATCGCCGCTGCGTATCAACATCGCGAACTGGAGTTTGATCGGCAGGGGGCGCTCGACGGCCTGGCGAACGCCCGCGCCGGAGCGCTCCTGCGCGACTCGTATTTTGCCCGGATGGGTCAGGCGCTGCAGCCGGTCTTCGCGCCGCTCGGATGGGACTGGCGGATTACGATGGCGACGCTGTCGGCCTTCCCCGCCCGCGAGGTGATTATCGCGACGCTCGGAACGATTTTCAATCTCGGCTCCGATGTGAGCGAAACGGACATGACGATGATCGAGCGTCTGCGCCAGGCGCAATGGGAGTCGGGACCGAAGGCCGGGCAGCCGCTCTTCTCGCCGGCGGTGGCGCTGTCGATCATGATCTTTTTCGCCCTCTGCTGCCAGTGCGGGGCAACGCTCGTGACGATTCGCAAAGAAACGCAGTCGTGGCTTTACCCGGCTGCCGTGTTTACCTATATGACTGTCCTGGCCTATCTGCTCGGCATCGCCGCCTACCAGATATTCAGCCGGGTGTGGTACTGATATGAGTGTATTGCTGCAACAAATTCTCATCGGGATCGTGATCGCCGCGGCGGTCGGTTATCTCGTCTGGCATTACGTCCGCTCGCGGAAGAGCCGTCCGTGCGCTTCGTGCCGGTTGATGCAGATCGCCGAGAAAAAGCAGGCGTCCGAGCCCGGGCAGCCAGTCAACCGTTGACCGCCCGACCGTTCCCGGTCTATATTCCTTCCAGCGAAACGTATGTTCCAATCCGGTCCCATATTATTAGGACAGTATCGCCCGGTCGATACCTTCCTGCACCGTCTTGATGCCCGCGCCAAGATGCTCCCGATAACGCTGGTGCTGGTGCTCGGGCTGCTGACCGAGTCGTTTGTCTTCTACGTAGCGATTCTGGCCGCGCTTGTGATCGGCCTGCTCCTGTCGGGAGTTGGTTCGCGGCAGCTTCTCTCGAATTTCAAGCCGATCCTCTGGCTGGTGCTGGTCACGGCCCTGTATCACATTGCTTTCTCGGGCGGGGAGAGCCGGGTGCTGGTGCAGTGGGGCTGGTTTCGGATTCGGGAAACGGCGCTGATCATGGCGGCGTTTTTCTCGCTCCGGCTGGTGCTGTTTGTTGCTATCGCCTTTTTGATCACCCTTACCAGCTCGCCGTCGGAACTGGCCGAATCGTTCACCCGGATTCTTTCGCCGTTGCGGAAACTCCGTATCCCGGTGCAGGACCTGTCTCTGATCCTGTTCATGGCGATTCGCTTCATTCCCGTTCTCTACGAGGAATTCGAGACGATCCGCAACGCCCAGATGATCCGCGGCGTGCGCTTCTCCGGATCGGTCCTCACGCGCATTCGCCGGACAGTCAGCATCATCATCCCGGTGTTTGTCGCGGCACTCCAGCGGGCCGATGATCTCGCGCTGGCGATCGAGGCGCGCGGGTACCGCTCGGATCGCGGGCGGACAATCTATTCGCACCTGCGGTTCGGGGCATCGGAATGGCTGTTCGGGCTGGGGACCTCGATTGCAATTGCGGGACTCTTCTACCTGACAGTGTGATATCATGGCTGAGAAGAATATCAAGCTCATAGTCGAATACAAAGGCACCGCGTTCGCCGGCTGGCAGGTGCAACTTGACCGGAAGACGATCCAGGGTGAGTTGATCGAGGCGGTTCAGAAGACCACCGGCAAGCAGGTAAACGTGATCGGCGCCGGCCGCACCGATGCCGGCGTGCACGCGCTCGGCCAGACCGCCAATTTCCGGATTGATCACAATATCGAACCGGAAAAGTACCGCGACGCGCTCAACTACTACCTTTCCGATGATATCCGGGTCAAAGAAACATCCGAGGTGCCGCTGCTGTTTCACGCCCGAAAAAGCGCGCGCTACAAACGCTATCGCTACCTGATCAGCCGCGAGCGCTCGGCGCTGTACCGCGACCTCCGCTGGGAGAATGTGGCCGAACTGGATCTCGACCTTCTCCGGAAAGCCGCGGCATTGGTTGTCGGCGAACACGACTTTTCACCGTTCTGTGTGGTGGCCTCGCGCAAGGAGGACAACACCTGCCGGATCGACCGGGCCGAATGGCGGCAGGTGGGGCCGCTGCTGGTTCTCGAAATTCGGGGTAACCGGTTCCTGCACAATATGGTACGTTCGCTCGTGGGAGGTATGTGCAACCTCGCCGCGACCGTTCCGACCCGCCACCCCGAGAACTTGACTTTGGACCGCTTTGCGGATATTATAGAGGCTCCGACGGGCCACCGTGTCGTTTTCACCGCGCCGCCACAGGGATTGTATCTCGTGTCGGTACACTATTGAAGGGACAGACTTCATGAAGTTCTTTATCGATACCGCCAATATCGACGAAATCAAGGCCGCCGCAGCGATGGGTGTCCTCGACGGCGTCACCACCAATCCGTCGCTGGCCGCCAAAGAGACCGCACCCTACCGTGATATCCTCGTTGAGATCTGTAAAGTCGTGCCCGGCCCGGTGTCGGCCGAAGTGATCGCCACCGAATACGACGGCATGATGAAAGAAGCCCACGAACTGGCCAAAATCGCCGACAACATCGTGGTCAAGATCCCGACCATTCTCGAAGGCCTCAAGGCGATCAAGAGCCTCCACACCGAAGGCATCAAGACCAACGCCACGCTCGTCTTTTCGCCGTCGCAGGCGCTCCTCGTGGCCAAAGCCGGTGCGACCTACGTGTCGCCGTTTATCGGCCGGCTCGACGATATCTCGCAGGAAGGCATGGAGCTGATCGACCAGGTGGTCAATATCTACAGTAACTACACCTACGAGACCGAGGTCCTCGTGGCGTCGGTGCGTCACCCCATGCATGTCGTGCAGGCGGCTATGATCGGCGCCGATGTCGTCACGATGCCGTACGGCGTGATCAAGAAGCTGATCGCCCATCCGTTGACCGATATCGGCCTGGAGAAATTCCTCGCCGACTACAAGAAGACGAACAAGTAAGCGATGATCGAACGATACACATTGCCCGAAATGGGCGCCGTCTGGTCCGATCAGGCCAGGTATCAGACCTGGCTCGAGGTCGAGGTCGAAGCGGCCCGCGCCATGGCCGCCGCAAAGATCATTCCGGCGTCGGCGTTCAAGGTGATCGAGAAGAAGGCGGCGTTTGATGTCGACCGGGTCAACGAGATCGAGGCCGAGGTCAATCACGACGTGATCGCGTTCCTGACCTCGGTGGCCGAGTTTGTCGGCGACGAAGCAGCCTACATGCATTTCGGCATGACCTCGTCGGATATGCTCGATACGGCCCTGTCGCTTCAGCTCAAGCGGGCGGCGGCGCTGATCGACAAGAAGCTCGACACGGCGCTCAAGGCGATCAAGAAGCTCGCTCTCAAATACAAAAAGACTCCGATCATGGGCCGCACCCACGGCGTTTTCGCCGAACCGACCACGGTCGGGCTGAAATTCGCCGTCTGGTACACCGAACTGGCGCGGGGGAGAGAGCGGTTCAAGATCGCCGCCGAGGGCGCCGCGTTCGGCAAGATCTCCGGCGCAGTCGGCAATTTCGCCAATCTCGATCCCAAAATCGAAGCCGCGGTCTGCCGCCGGCTCGGCCTGAAACCGGCCCCGGTCTCGACCCAGGTCATCCAGCGCGACCGCCATGCCGCTTTTGTCGCGGCGCTGGCGCTGATAGGTTCCTCGCTGGAGAAATTCGCCACCGAGATCCGCTCGCTGCAGCGTACGGAGGTGGGCGAGATGGCCGAAGGATTCAGCAAGAAGCAGAAGGGCTCGTCGGCCATGCCCCACAAGAAGAACCCGATCACCTGCGAACGCATCTGCGGGATCGCCCGCCTGCTGCGGGGGTACTCGCTCAGCGCGATGGAGAACATCCCCCTCTGGCATGAGCGTGACATCGCGCATTCGTCGGTCGAACGGGTGATTCTTCCCGACGCCACGATCATCATGGATTACGGCCTTCAGAAGTTTATTGAAGTTCTCACCGGTCTCGTGGTCAACCCCGACCGGATGCTCGAGAACATCTATTACCGCGGCGGCGTGGTCTTTTCGCAGCGCCTCCTGCTCAAGCTGACCGGCCCGGTCGGCTCGCGCGACAAGGCGTATCGGATGGTCCAGCGCAACGCCATGAAAGCGGTCGAAACCAACGGCTCGTTCCGCGAGCTGGTCAAGCAGGACACCGACATACGGCAATTCCTGAGCGAGAAAGAAATCGACAGCTGCTTTGATCTGGCCTACTACACGAAGAATGTCGATAAGATATTCAAACGGGTGTTTGGCAAGTGATAGTACGCGACGGCTGGCCCTTCATTCTGATCGGACTCGCGCTGACGGTGATTTTCCTGTTGAGCGCGCTCAAATGGGACAGCCTCGTGCTCCTGATCGTGACCGTGGTCATGGCGCTGCTGACGATCTTCACCACGTTTTTCTTCCGTAACCCGCATCGCGTCATCCCGCCCGATCCGCGCGTACTGGTGTCACCGGCCGACGGCCGCATCGTGGCTATCACCCCGCTCGACAACCATCCGTTTATCGGCGGCCCGGCCACCCGGGTGTCGATTTTTCTCTCGGTACTCGATGTTCATGTCAACCGGACCCCGGCGGCGGGGACGATTGACTACGTGAAATACAATCCGGGCAAGTTCTTCGCCGCGTTCGAGGACAAGGCGTCGGAACTGAACTAGCAGACCGATATCGGCATGACTACGACCGCCGGCTATAAAATCGCCCAGATCGCCGGGCTGATCGCCCGGCGGATTGTCTGCAACCTGCATCCGGGCGACACGGTCGCGGCCGGGGAGCTGTTCGGTATGATCCGGTTCGGCTCGCGGACCGACCTGATCGTCCCGGCCGACTGGGAGCTCCGGGTCAAAGTGGGCGACAAAGTCAAGGGCGGTGAGTCGGTAATCGGCCTGATGCCGCCCGGCGATCAGAACCAAACGCTCTCGCAGAACGTATCAAAGGGAAATGTCGAACTATAGACCAATCTTCCCGGGCACCTTCACCATGGGCAACGTGGTATGCGGGTTCCTGTCGATCCTCTCGTCGATCGAGGGGAATATCACCACCGCCTGCTGGTTCGTGGTGCTGGCGGGGTTCCTGGATGCGCTTGACGGCAAGGTGGCGCGGCTCTCGGGCGGCGCCTCGCAGTTCGGGATCGAGCTCGATTCACTGGCCGATTTCCTTTCGTTCGGGGTCGCGCCCGCGGTAGTGGTATACGCCACCAAGCTGAGCAATATGGGGAAATGGGGCTGGGTGATCTCGATCGTCTATATCATGGCCGCCGCCTACCGGCTCGCCCGATTCAACCTGCTGGCCGACAGCGAGGAGAAGAAGGACTTCCTCGGTCTCCCGGTCCCGGCCGCGGCGATGGCTCTCGTGGCCTATATCATCTTCTCGTACCGGATCTGGGGTCAGCTCGAGTACAGCGAGTGGCTCGTCTCCATGATCATCCTGTTCGCCTTTCTGATGGTGTCGCAGGTGCAATACGACTCTCTTCCGGACCGGTTCGACAACCAGGTCGCCCGCATCAAGCTGATTATTCTGGTGGTGGCGGGAGTCGTGACGATTATCTCACCGAGACTCTTGTTGTTTCCGTTTTTGGCTTTGTATATATTGTTCGGCATGACACGCGAATTGTACCGCCTGGTCTATGCCTCCGTGGGCAAAGTGACGGGTCGACCGTACGGCCGGCGGAAAACCGACAGGATGGATACCGATGGCAGAGAATAAACGGGCGGTGGTGCATGTCCGGCTCAAGGACGGCGTTCTGGACCCCCAGGGCGTGACTATCCGCAAGGCCCTCAATCAGATGGGATATGACGATGTGGTCTCGGTCCGCACCGGGCGCTTTTTCGAACTCGAGGTCAACGGCTCGGCCGCCGAGATCGACCGCAAGGTCGACGAGGTCTGCTCCAAGCTGCTGGCCAACCCGGTGATCGAGACCTACACGGTGGAGATGGTCTGATGAAATTCGGTGTCGTGACATTCCCCGGCTCCAACTGCGATTACGACGCCTACGCCGCGGTC
>CAYPYM010000054.1:0-10340 GCA_964414435.1 uncultured Ignavibacteriales bacterium
CGACTTCGACCCCGAATCGAATACGCTCAAGGTCGCGTGCGAAGACCCCACCGACTCCGAGCTTATCAACGAAATCAGCTTCGTCGCCAAGAAGAAGAAGATCAAGCTCTATGTCGCCGCCGAGCTGGCGCTGAACACCGCTATCGGCCGGTATTATCTCGGCCAGGATGTGTCGCTCGACGACTCCCTGTCGATCCGGATACCGGAAGAAGCGACCGAGACCGGACGGATCAGGATCGACGGTGGTGCTGCCGATCAGTCGGCCGGCGACCCGCACCGTCCGACGATGCTCCTCGTGACTGACGAAGAATATTGCGGACCGCTGATTCAATCGATTCTCGAGCGCGACGAGTACGATGTCGTGATCACCAGTTCGGCCAACGATGCGATCGACATGATCGGCAACCGTCGCTTTCACACGGTGTTCATCAAGGACACGGTGTCGGGCGACTATATCGACCTGATCGACCGCCTCCGGAAGTCCTCACCGCGGACGCGGGTACGGTATTACGAATCGGCGGCATCGCTGCTCCTCAACGAACACGGCTTCCAGACCGAGGGCGATCTGCTGGTCAAGAACCTCGATCTGTTTACGTCGATGATGTCCACGGCGGCCAAGCAGCCCGACAACCACAGCGGGCGGGTGGGCCACTACGCCGACAAGCTCTGCCGTCGGATCGGGCTGCCCGACAAAGAACGGCTTATGGTCGTTTCGGCGGCCTATCTTCACGATCTGGCGCGCTTCCACTACTCACCCGGCCAAGCGGGCGATTACCGCGAGACGATCCGTCTCAGCACGAAACTGCTCCAGTCGCTGAACTACCCGCCGATCGTGGTGGAGATGCTGCGATCGATGTACAAGGATCTCGGCGGCAAATACACCAAGCGCCTTCCGATCGAGGCTCTGGGCGGGAATATCCTGACGATCGTCGATCTCTATTGCGAGAACGTCGCGGGCGGCGAACGTCTGCTGCTCGACAAGTTCGATGCCATCAAGAAGAAGTTCCGCGATCTCATCGGACGGCTGTTCATGGTCGAGGTCGCCGAGGCCTTTATTGCGATGATACAGGAAGAAATCCTCTCCCAGCAGACCTCGCAGCAGAGCGCCCAGGTGATGCTGTTCGCCCGCGAGCCCGGCTCGATCTCTCCCTGCCAGCTCCGGCTGCGCAACGAGGGGTTCCGCACCATGACACCCGGTTCACTCGAGGCGATGATTGACCTCTACCAGCGCAGTTACCCCGATATCATCGTACTGTCCGTGCCCGGAAGCACCCGCGAGGTGAACGAATTCATCGAGAATCTCCGCGGTCATGGGATCCAGTTCCAGCAGACCCCCACGTTTGCACTGGTCGACAGCGCCATCCTGCCGTCGCTGACCGGACTGCTCGAAAAGGGGATCGAGGACGTCATCCCCAACGACGGATCACTCGATATGCTGGTCGTGAAGATCCAGAAGATCCAGACGGCGCTTCAGACCAAGCAACGGGAGCGCCAGACAACGGACGATCAGACGGGTGCGTCGGGACGGCTCGCCGATCTGAACCTGATCGATCTGCTGCAGGCGCTCGGACCGAGCCGCAAGACAGCCCGGATCACGGTGGTCGCGGCCGATGACTCCCAGAAGCGGTTGACTCTCTATCTCGATCAGGGCGCCATCATCTTCGCCGAATACGGTAACAAGCAGGGAGCCGAGGCGGTGTACGACACGCTCGGCTGGATCGACGGCCGCTGGACGGTGGAACCGATCGGACCGCATAGCCTGCCCAAACCGAACAACGAACTGTCGAACGAGTCGATCCTGATGGAGGGCTGTCGTCTCATGGACGAGAAGGTTCATCAGGGGAATTTGTTTTAGACCGATCCGTTAACCGCCGACCGATCAGTCGGCGGTGCGTTCCAGAAAATTGAGAAGATCACGCTGCTCGCGGCGGACATCGCCCGGCACGTACTTGTAGTAGGCCATGGTGCGCTGCGCCACGGCCCGGCAACTGTCGTCCAATCTCAACTGCTCGTATGATCGGGCCAGATAGTAGTCGCACTCGATCAGGTTGTAGTAGTTGCCCGGATGGAGCGCGATTCGGTCACGCAGGCGGCGGTAGGTTGAAGCCGCCGCGTTCCAGTTGTCCCGCGCGAACTGGGTCTGGGCCAGCGGCCAGAGGAATGACCGGCCATCGGGGTAACGACGAAGCATCTCGCTGGTGAGGGCGAGCGCCGAGTCATACTGCTCCCGGTCCATCCAGATCCATATCAACGCCGATCGCGCCGCCTGCCGGGAGATGAGTGATGAGTCGGCGGCCAACTGCAGTTCGCGAATCCCCCGGTCGCGTTCGTTGTGAACCAGTCCCACCCAGCGCAGCACCCCCGCCTTGGCCGATTTCCAATAGTGGTAGAGACCGAGGCCGAAATACAGGTCGTAGACGGTGGAATCTTCATCCAGCCCCTGCCGGTACTCGGCGGCGCCCGCCCGCGCTTTCCTGAGAGCAGAGATGAGCGAGCCGAAATGCGATTCGTAGAGGGCGTCGTAGGACGCCGCGTGACCGCGGTAGAGGTGCATCCAGGCCCGCTCGCGGCGGTCGGCGTTGGTCAGTCGCTCGTCCGCCAGCGCGTTGACGGAATCGAGCAGTACCTTGAATTCGGTTCTTGTCGTGTCGTCCTCGGCGTCGAACATCCGGCTGACTACGGCGATCGCCTTAAACAGGCAGCCGGCCGGATCACCGGGACGGGCGGCGCTAAGAGAGTCGGCCGTGCGCTCGGCGCCGTCAAAGTCGTCGCTGAAAATCTGCTGCTGGATGGTCGTGAGATAACGGACCTGGAGCGAGTCGGGGTAGGCGGCAACGTCGGACACTTGGGCCGAAATCGGCCGGCAGGCCGTGGCGGTCAGCAGAATCAGGATGGCTGCGAGACGTTTCATTATCAGTCGTACCCCATCGCTCGCCCGAAGGTCGATCGTCCGGGACAAAAAAAGAGAGCGGACAATTCCGCTCTCGTCATAAACATCGTTTTGAAACGTTAACGCAATATCAAACTGATTCCTCAGATAGCGGCGTAACCGGGGATGAAGTCGAGCAGTTCGGCCTTGGGGTCGGTCGACGCGGTGATGACGAGGGTGCCGCCGATACGGTGAAACACGAGCCGGCAGCCCTGGCACTTGTGATCAAACATCGTCAGCGTATCGCGCACCACCTGCTCCATATCGGAATCGGCGTAGCGCGCGAAAAACTCAGCCGGGGCGAGAAAAACCGAGACCTTGCTGGCGCCGTTGTGATACACGTAGTGCATCATCGACTGCCCCATAACCGTTTCCTCGTGGCCGCCGATCAAGTGGTAGTCGTCGACCGTGGGGCGGAGCTGATAGTGGTACCGTTCATCAGCCTGGCTGAGGGCGAGGCTCATGTCGGACTCGGACCACGGCTCGGCGAGGTTGGACTCGTCGGCCCAGTGAGCCTGCTCCAGCGGGAGATACAATTGCTGATGATTATAGAAATGGGCGCCGAAATAGCCGGCGCTGATGAGGATGATCACAGCCGCCGCCGCTGCCAGGGCGACGGCGGGCAACTTAAAAGGGCGGGGGGTTCCCCGATCGGACGGCGCCTCCTGCACCTGTTCGTCAAGCTCGCCGTCGATCTCATCGAGGCGAAGGCGAATCTTCATCCGCAGACTGGTGTGGGCGTCAACTTTGGCGCCGTTCTGCAGGCGCTCCTGGATGAACGCGTGGATCGACTGTTCTACCCGGTACTTCTGAAAACAGTCGTTGCACTTGTGCAGGTGTTCTTGAACTTCTTTTGTGTCGACTTCCGAGGCTTCTTTATCGATCATCTCATACAGCAGACTCAAAGCTTCTTCACAGTTCATTTCGCCGTGTCCTTGATGTAGCCGTTCTTGATTGCATAGTCATAGAGCGCCTTCTGGAGCAGCTTCCGACCGCGATGCAGCCGCGATTTGACCGTTCCAAGCTGAAGATCCGCGATCTCGGCGATCTCCTGGTAGGAGAATCCCTCGAGGAACGAGAGCACCACCACCAGGCGGAAGTCGTCGGGCAGATCCTCTATCGCCCTTTTCACATCGTCGTCAAAGATCTTCGCGAACAATTCCTTCTCGGGATTGTCGCTGGGCGCCGTCGCCGCCAACTGACCGTACAGAAAACTGTCATCGATTTCGTCGACGTCGACCGAGATCGGCGACCGTGATTTGGACCGGTAGTCGTTGATGAAGATGTTGGTCATGATCTTGAATAACCATGCCCGACAATTCGAACCCGGTTCAAACCGATCCCAGAACCGGTACGCCTTGACAAATGCCTCCTGGACCAAGTCTTCGGCGTCGTTCTGGTTCTTGGTCATCCGAAGAGCGGTGCGGTAAAGCGCATCCATGTGAGGCAGGGCCTCGGCCTCAAATGCTTTGCGCTTTTCCTTCTCGCTCGCTTTTGCTTTACCGTCTGCCATGAGATTCACTTCTATGGTTTTTGCGACCGGTAAAGCAAGCCATTGCTTACTCTTGTTAAAACAGAACGCCCGGTCGCGAAGTTCCCCTCGCGGAGATATTGTGGTTGGGGCAAGTGCCGCTGGGCGTGCGGGTTATACCCGAACGCGGGCTGCGCTTACCCATTTATTTACTACAGTATACGGACTAACCCCGCCACTGACAAGCTGTTTTGGTGAGGACCGGTCGGCCCGACCGTCGCGTCACCGCCGCACCGGCAACAGCCTGCACAAACATTATACACTTAATATAGGGGACGGCGAGGCTCCGCGGATGATACATCGAACACTATTATTGACAATGGAGATAAGCGCTGGCCTGTTTCATGCTGAAACAGCCGGCTTCCTATCCGATGACC
The DNA here is from genome assembly GCA_964414435.1 of uncultured Ignavibacteriales bacterium. Lineage (GTDB taxonomy): Bacteria > Zixibacteria > MSB-5A5 > GN15 > FEB-12 > JAGNLV01. Next base: position 4,838 of record CAYPYM010000054.1, read on the forward strand.
TTGAGCTTGGCGTACTTGGCCATGATCTTCTTGACCCCGATCCCCTGGAACATGATCTCGAGCATGAGCGATTCCCCGAACCCCTCGGTCTTGAGCACCTTGCCGCGGCCGAAGGTCGGGTGATGAACGATCCGCCCGGCCCGAATCGTCTCCTCGGCCTCGTATTCGTGGTGGACGCCGGCGGCCGCTTTCTGTGTGGCGGCCGACGAGTTGCCGAAAAACGAGAGCGGCTTGGCGGCGCCGGACTCATATTCGTAGTGGCGGCGGGTACGCAGATCGACCCGGTCGATCAGTTCGGAAGGAATTTCCTTGATAAACCGCGACGGCATCGATTCGACCTCGCCGAACCGATAACGGGTAGTCGCGGTCGCCAGATACAGCCGCTTGCGAGCGCGGGTGGAGCCGACATAGAAGAGGCGCCGTTCCTCCTCGAGCTCCATCGGTTCCGTAACGGTCCGCGCCAACGGGAACAGGCCTTCCTCGAGACCGACCAGGAACACCGTGTCGTATTCGAGCCCTTTGGCCGAATGGACCGTCATGAGCGTGAGCTTCTCGTCGGTTTCGTTGTAGCTGTCGATATCGGTAAACAGGGAAATATCGGCGAGGTAGTCGGCCAACGAGCCCTCCGGATTGGCCCGGGCGTACTCGGCGATACCTTCGATAAACGCTTCGACGTTCTCGATCCGGGTCTGGCCGGTGATCTCGTCCTCGGATTTGAGGGCCTCGAGCAGGTTGAGTTCCTCCACGAGGTCGGCGGTGAGCAGGTCGATCGGTTCGGTCTCCTGACGGGTGCGGTATTTCTCGATCAGCATGACAAACGCCTGGAGCAGTTTGGTCGAGCGGCCCGATAGTTCCGGATGCTCGCCGGCGGCCAGCGCCGTTTCGTACAGTGAGCGGCTGTCGCGCCGGGCGATCTCGGTCAGGTCGGCGATCGTCTTGTCACCTATCCCCCGCTTGGGGTAGTTCACGACCCGCTGGAATGAGACATCGTCGCGGATATTGGCAATCAGCTTCAGATACGCCATGAGATCCTTGATCTCTTTGCGCTGGTAAAACGAGATACCGCCGACAATCTGGTACGGGACATTCTCCCGTCGGAGATTTTCTTCGAAAGCACGCGACTGAGCGTTGGTGCGATAGAGAATCACCATCTCGCTCAGGGGCGTGTGCGTTTTGTCCTTGATGACCTGCCCGACAGTCTGGGCGGCCTCCTCGGCCGATGAATCAACCAGCAGCAGGCGGATCTTCTCGCCCCCGGTCCGGTCGGTGCGCAGCGTCTTGTCCTTGCGGGCGGCGTTGTTCTTGATCACCGCCGAGGCCGCCTTGAGGATCACGTCGGTCGAGCGATAATTCATCTCGAGCTTGATCACTTTCGCACCCGGAAAGTCATTCTCGAAATCGAGAATGTTACGGATATCGGCCCCCCGCCAGCCATAGATCGACTGATCTTCATCGCCCACCACACAGATATTCTGATGCCCGCCGACCAGGTAGCGCAGGAGCAGATACTGGACATGGTTGGTGTCCTGGTACTCGTCCACCATGATGTATTGGAACCGCTGGCGATACCGCTCGCCGATCTCTTCGTTGTGTTTGAGCAGCCAGACGGCGTTAAAGAGGAGATCGTCGAAATCCATGGCATCGCATTCCCGCAACCGCTTCTGATAGAGCGTGTAAAGTTTGGCCGTGGCGCCCTCGAAATAGCCGGTGGCGGTCTCGGCGAAGGTTTCGGCCGGGACGAGCTTGTTTTTGGCGTTCGAAATCTTGCGAAGCTGCGCTTTGGGCGTAAACTGGCTGGTCGAGAGGCCCAACTCCTTGATGCAGTTCTTCATCAGGGTTTCGCTGTCGGCGGCGTCGAAGATGGTAAACTGGCTGTCGTAGCCGAGCGAGGCGGCCTCCCGGCGGAGAAACCGGGCGCAGAACGAGTGGAAGGTCGAGACGTTCATTTCCATGATACCGCCGCCGAGCAGGTTGGCGACCCGCTCTTTCATCTCTCCGGCCGCTTTGTTGGTAAAAGTGACAGCGAGAATTTCGTGCGGGCGGGCCAGCCGTTCGGTCAGGATATAGGCCAGGCGGCGGGTCAGCACCCGCGTCTTGCCGGAGCCGGCCCCGGCGATGATCAACAGCGGACCATCGGTGGTGGTCACCGCCTCGTATTGGGCTTCGTTCAGGTTGTCGAGTAAGCGGTTTTGCACAATGGAACGAATATAGGCCGGAGCCGGATGAACGCAATCGTATTTCGCACTTTTTCTTTGCTCCGGTCGTTACAGTAAGATAACGTGATGTCAAAGTCGATATTCTCTTGATCAGGAGGGCATAGAATGAAACGGTTATGCCTGGCGACAGCCGCGCTCCTGCTCGCCGTCCTTCCGGCGACCGGGTCGTTTGCAGCCGACAACGGCAGGGGCGCCGATTCATCCGCCGTGACAACGACCGGCGCCGTGGTCGACTGGGAGCAACTGGGCAAGTTCGTCCCGGACACGATCGACGGTTATGTCGCCGGTGAACTCGAGGGCGGCAACGCGACGACGGCCGATCCCGCCACCGGCAAACAGATGAACCATTCCAACGCGCAGCGGACCTTCACGCGGGAAACCACCGACGGCGAAACGATGGCGATCACGATCACGATTATGGACACCGGCCTGGCCCAGCTGCTCCTGCAGCCGTACCTGTCGCAGGCGCAGATGGAGTACGACGGGCCGGACGGATCGATGAAGTCGATTGTTGTCGACGGCCGCAAGGCGACGCAGGTGATCAACTACGGGGCGAGCGCGATCGACCAGGGAGTGATTTTCACGATTCTGAAGGATCGGGTGGTGGTCGCGGTCAACGGCGAGGGGATGGAAGATTCGGAGCCGCTGCTGTTGGTGGCGAAGTCGATCGATTACGACGGGCTGGAGAAGCTGGTGAAGTAGGCGCCGGGGGCGCTGACTGCTTGCCCGCAGGATATTCTCACAAGACAACAAAGGCGCGGTCGGATGACCGCGCCTTCGCGTATTTTGGTCCTGTCGGAGCCGGATCAGGCGTTGTCCGACGGGGCAAAGACCGAGACCTGCTTGTTGTCGCGGCCGACCCGTTCGTACTTGATCACGCCGTCGATCTTGGCAAACAGGGTGTTGTCCTTGCCGATGCCGACGTTGTGGCCGGGGCGGATACGGGTTCCGCACTGCCGGACGATGATCGAGCCGGCCGGCACCATCTGGCCGTCGTACAGCTTCGTCCCCCGTCGCTGACCGCGTGAGTCACGACCGTTCTTGGACGAGCCGACACCTTTTTTGTGCGCCATGGTAAATCCTCTATCGTTCGTTTCTTCTTTTCGATTTCGGCGGGGCAGAAAACCCCGTTGTGTTGTCGGCCCCTTCGGGCGGGACAACAGCGTTGAAATATAGAAATTCCCGCGAATAAGGCAAGGGGAAATTCGCCGGGGCGTTTTTCGGCAGATGTGGACATCTGCCGCTCAAATGCTCGTTGGCGCGCCCGGGGTCGGTTGCTCCTCGACCGGTCACCCTTCGACAGGCTCAGGGTGACGGTTTAGCAGGCTCAGGGTGACGGTTTAGCAGGCTCAGGGTGACGGTTTAGCAGGCCCAGGTTGACGGTTTAGCGGGCGCAGGGTGACGGCCATCGGGTGCTTCGTCCCTGATTTAGGCCGGTGAATGAGTGTCGTGCTGAGCTTGTCGAGGAATGACTTCACGGGTGCTCGCAAAACGTTATCTCCTTGTCTCACAATGACAAAATGGGTTCGTTTCGTCATTTTACAGGTGCGGTTTTCGCCTCTTCTCTACCTTCGAGACGCCGGGACCGGCAGAAAGCTGCCACGCGGCATTCCGCGGTGGGCGCACGTGCCCTCATTAATGCGCCTGAAGTCACAATCGTCGTCGATCCGGTGGCGAAACCGTCCGGGAAGGCGGCAATCGGGCAGCCGGCGGCGGACTCCCCGGGCGCCGGACTTTGTTGTTGACTAAATAGATCAAAATTAGCCATGTTGAATGTGTTGTCGCCAGGGCCGATCGGCCACGGCACACTCGCCTACAACCTCAGACCCGACTCGCTCCGAACGCAGGAAGGAAACATAGCCATGCACACCTCACAGAAAACACCCCTCTTCACACTCATCGTGGGCGCTCTGCTATTGACTCACGCGACCTCCGCTGAAAGCGGTGCCCGGCAGGGAATGGACAATCGACTCGCCACCGGAAGCACGATCGACCCCGGTTTCAACAATGACGTGCGCTGCATCGGCAACTATAACGGCGACCTCGTCGTTGGTGGTTACTTCACCACCGCCGACAGTATCAGCTCGCTCAAGGTGGCCGGTTTCGACGGCAGCAGCTGGTACTCCATGAGCGGATTCCCGCTGGGGAATCCGATCTACTGGCTGCACGAGCACGACGGCAGGCTCTACGCCGGCCAGGCGCTGACCCAGCTCAACAGCTGGGACGGTGCGAGCTGGACCGCCCACGAGCCGTGGCTCGGCCAGACGTTCGGCAATATCTGGGCGCTCGAGACGTATGGAAATGAACTGATCGTAGGCGGCGGATTCACCGATGAACCTACCCTTCCCTCATATATCGCCATATGGAACGGCGCCGGCTGGGATTCGGTCGGCCAGGGGGTCGACAACATCGTGCGGGTCCTCGATGTCTATGCCGGCGACCTGATCGCCGGCGGCTACTTCACCACGGCCGGTGACTCGGCCGCGAGCGCGATCGCGAAATGGGACGGTTCGGTCTGGCACCCCCTTGGCTCCGGCGTGACGGGCGGCGTGCAGGCCCTCGCCGTATACAATGGCGACCTGATCGTGGCCGGCAACATGTCAGCCGCGGGTGGCGTCCCGGTGAGTAACATCGCGCGGTGGGACGGGTCGGCCTGGCACGCCCTCGGGAGCGGTCTCGACGGAATTGTAGAGGCGCTGTACGTAATCGACAACAGACTGATTGCCGGCGGCTGGTTCCTCAATGCGGGGGCGACCTCGACCGCCTACATCGCCAGCTGGGATGGCGCCACCTGGAGCGCGATCGGCGGGGGATTCGATAATCGCGTGTACGGGCTGGGTGAGTACAACGGGTATCTGATTGCCGGGGGGCGCTTCACCACGGCCGGCGGGTACGTGGCCATGTGGGACAACTCGACCTGGCGACCGGTCGGCGATATCGCCACCGCGGTGGACGATGACCCGGCGAACGGCCTTCCGGCAGCGTTCTCGCTCGGCCAGAACTATCCCAATCCGTTCAACCCGGAGACGACTATTGATTTCACCCTGCCGGTGCGATCGCGGGTGGTGCTCGACATCGTCAATACCGCCGGACAGCAGGTTCGCCGGCTGATCGAGGGCAATCTGCCGGCTGGACCGCATTCAATTATCTGGAACGGCTTATCCGAGGATGGTTCGTCGGTGGCGAGCGGCATCTATTTCTACCGGCTGCAGGCCGATGATATCGTCCGGGCGAAGAAGATGATCCTGCTGAAGTAAGGTGTATCGAGGGGCGGGGATGAAGGGACC
>CAYPYM010000055.1:0-1298 GCA_964414435.1 uncultured Ignavibacteriales bacterium
GGTTCATCGGCCGCTCAATCGGAGAACAGGCCGAGCGCCCCACCCCGGCGGTGGAGTATAACGACGGCCGCGATTTTGTCCCCACCCGGCCATCGGTGCTGTTCGCCCACCACTACTCGACTATCGCCGGCGCCGGTCCGATCGTGGGACCGGCTCTCGGGATCCTCTACGGTATCGGCCCGGCCTGGCTCTGGGTCGTCTTGGGGGCGATATTCTTCGGCGCCGTCCACGACTTCACCTCGCTGTTTGCGTCGATCCGGGAGAAGGGCAGTTCGATGGCCGAGATCGCCAAGAAAGCACTCGGCCCGACCGGGTTCCTCCTGTTTATCATCTTCACGATCATCCTGATCGTCCTGGTGACATCGGCTTTTCTCTCGCTCACGGCGGTGTCGCTCACGTCGCTCTGGCCGCTCGGCAATCTCGGGCTGGATTCCGGCCAGACGCTCCTTCGCACCAAAGTGGTCAACGGCGAGACGATGGGGGTGATCGGCGGGATCGCCTCGACCTCCGTTATCGTCATCACTCTTTGCGCGCCGTTCCTCGGTTTCCTCGTCTCGAAGAAGCAGATCAAGACGTGGCTGGCCTACCTGATCGCGTTTGCGGTTGGAGGCGTTTCGATCTGGGTCGGATTCGAGGTGCCACTGGCCTTGCCGCCGACTGTCTGGATGGTAATTATCGCGATCTACACGCTCTTCGCCTGCGGGGCGCCGGTGTGGTTTATCCTGCAGCCGCGTGATTTTGTCAACGTGCAGATCCTCTATTTCGGGATGGCGGCCATGATCGCCGGAGTGGTCGTGGCCGGGATACAGGGCCTGACGATCAACGCGCCGGTGACCAATTTCGCGGTGGGAGCCGAGAAGCTCGGCCCGGTGTGGCCGTTCCTCTTTATTACGATCGCCTGCGGAGCGATCTCCGGTTTCCACGCACTAGTCTCCGGCGGGACATCGTCGAAGCAGCTCGCCAAAGAGAGTCAGGCCCGGGCGATCGGTTACGGCGGGATGCTGCTCGAGGGTCTGCTGGCGGTGCTGGTGCTGGTGGCGATAGGGTCGTCGCTCTCGTTTTCGGAGTACATGCGGATCACCTGGCCGGATGTCGGCGGGGGAAATCCGATTTTGGCTTTCGCCCTTTCGATGGGCCATCTGCTGAACACCGCGCTGGGGATTCCGGTGGCGTTCGGGACGGTGTTTGGAATTCTGACGGTGGAAGGGTTCCTTATCACCACGCTCGACTCGGCGGTGCGGCTGAACCGCTATCTGTTCGAGGAGCTGTGGCGGACGGTTATACCCAACACGCCCAAG
>CAYPYM010000055.1:1308-10247 GCA_964414435.1 uncultured Ignavibacteriales bacterium
TAAATTCTGGTTCAATTCGGCGCTGTCGGTCCTGCTCATGTTGGTTCTTGCTATGTCCAACGGGTACAAGCTGATATGGCCTCTCTTCGGGTCCACCAACCAGCTTCTGGCGGCGCTGACCCTGATCGCGGTGACCGCCTGGCTGCATCATGCCGGGAAGCCGTCGTGGTTCACCCTGATCCCGGCGGCGGTGATGATCTGCACGACGGTGGCATCGTTGAGCTACTATCTGGTGACGAAGTATCTTCCGACCGGCAACATTCTGCTGGCGGGGACCGATATTCTGCTGCTCGCGCTGGCGTTCGGTGTGTTGATTTTGTCGGTCCGGCAGTTTGCCCGTGGGCGGCTGGCGGCGCGATCGTCTTTTTCCGCTTAAACTCTTTGGTTTCATTAACATTCGTCCGATTCAGCCGATATAACGGCAAGAGCGGATGATATGGCATGAAACTGTTTCTCGATCGAAATAAGACTCTCCTTCCGCGCCTGGATATGATCTACTTCCTGGCGCGTCTCGGCGTATTGGGGATTCTCGTCTGGTTCACGTTCGCCGAGGGGTTTCACCGGTCGGACCCGATCTTCACCTGGGTGCTGCTCGGGACGTTCGCGCTTCAGCTCGGCCTGTTCTATGCGGCGATCGGGCAGCGATTCGATATCAAGCTCGCGTATCTGAGTTCGATCCTGTTCGACCTGTTGGTGTTTCCGACCCTGGTGGCTTTCGCCGGCGGGCTCCAATCCAGCTTCTATCTGCTCTTTTTCCTGACCGTTTCGGTGGCCGCCTACGTCCTCCGCTTCTGGTTTGCCACGGCCGTGACCGGTATCGTCTGCCTCTCGTACTTTTTCGCCATCGTCACTGATGTGACCGCGGCCAACCTGTACGATGTCAGCATTCGTATCGGCTTCCTGGTGGTGTATTATCTCGCCATTTCCTATGTATCCGAGCACATGCGTCGCTCGGAGAAGCGTCTGCTCAAGCTGTTCGACACGCTGAATATGCGGACCTCGGAGCTGGAGAAATCACAGGCACAGCTCGAGATGATCTACGAGAACTCGCGGATTCTGGCGTCGATCCTCGACCGCGAAGGCGTGGTGAAGGAAGTGGTGCGGATTCTGGGCGAGGTGATGGCCTACTCCAATTTCGGCATCATATTCCGCGATCAGCGCCACAAGCTCGTCTATCGGGCGCGCTCCGTTCAGGGGCAGGTGCGGTATCAGCTCAAGGCGATCGAGGCCGACTCGATGCCGCTCGTGCAGAAAGTGTGTGACATGGACGAGCCGATTCGCGTAAAAGATATACGCGACCGGCACACCTTCCAGCCGCTCAGCCCCGAGACGCGTTCGGTCATGGTGGTGCCGCTGAGCGCCCACGGCCGCGTAAACGGGGCGCTGACGGTCGAATCGAGCCAGTACGATCAGTTCACCGAGCGCGATCTTCAGATGCTCTCGATTGTCGCGCGTTCGGGCGCTCTCGCACTGGAGAACGCCGAGTTGCACAAACGGACCGAGGAATTGACGATTATCGATGCACTCACCGAGACATACAACTACCGCTATTTCATCCGCAAACTCCAGGAAGAAAAGCGCCGGGCGTCCCGCTACGACCTGCCGCTCTCGCTTATCATGGTCGATATCGACTGGTTCAAGAAGCTCAACGACACGTACGGGCACGAGGCGGGGAATGTCGTGTTGAAGACGCTGGCGAAGGTGATCACGAGTTGTATTCGCGATGTTGATATTTTCGCTCGGTACGGCGGTGAGGAGTTTGTTATCATTCTGCCGCAGACACCGCTGCGCGAGGCGAAGACGATCGGCGAGCGCATTCGTGAACGGGTCGAGTCGACCGTGATCGATACCGGCTCGAGCGGCAAGCTGCGTATTACCGTGTCGGTCGGGGTCAGTTCGTTCCCCGAAAACGGCCGCTCACAGGAAGAACTTGTAACCGTGGCCGATCAGGCGCTCTACAGGGCGAAGGGCGAAGGACGGAACCACGTGTGCGTGATATAGGTGCCGAAATGACAGTAATCTCGGGATTGGAAATGCGGGGGTAATGGAATGAAGGATCTCTTGAAACAGATTGGGCAGCTGTTTATTATCGGATTCCCCGGGGCCGAGCCGCCCCGCCCGTTCCTCGACTTCGTCGCCGAGGAGCAGATTGGGGGGGTGATTCTGTTCGAGGAGAACTGCCCGTCGCACGATGCGGTCAAAGTGACTGTCGCCCGGATCAAGGGTCGCTACCGCGGGATTGCGCCGTTCATTGCGATCGACCAGGAGGGCGGTCGGGTGGTCCGGCTGCGCGGGGCGCCGGCCGAATTCCGGCACGCCTCCGAGTACGGCGCCGAAGGCACGACCGAACATTTCCGCGAAGAATACCGCCGGGCCGCCGTGTTCATGGAATCGATCGGCATCAATCTGAATCTCGCCCCGGTCTGCGACCTGCTGCTGGAGAAGCACAACACCTGCCTGATCGGCCGGTGTTTCGGCGACAACCCGCAGGAGGTCTCGCGGTTCGTGGAGGCATCGGTGCGAATGTCGCGGGCATCCGGTCTGCTGAGTTGTCTCAAGCATTTTCCCGGTCTCGGCGCGAGTCGGATCGATCCGCACCAGCAGACCGCCACGGTCGACTACGACGAATTGATATGGGAGCAGCGCGAGCGCATCCCGTTTGCCGCCGGCGTCGCCGCCGGGGCCGATATGGTTATGACCACGCACGTTCGGCTGGAGGGGTATGACGACGTCATCGCCACGGCGTCGGAAAAGATCATCCGCTCACTCCTCCGCCAGCGCCTCGCATTCGACGGACCGGTTATCACCGATGACCTCACGATGCTGGGGGCCGACGAACTGGGCGATATCGGTCCGCGCACGGTCGCGGCCTTCAACGCCGGTCACGACATCCTGCTGTTCGGACGCGACTACGAACAGGCCGAGCGCGCCTTCGATTATTTCAACGAGGCGGTGCGTCGCGGCGAAATCACAACCGCACGACTGCGCGCCGCACTCGAGCGCGTGTCGGGCGTGAAATTCAAACTGGACAGTACCGTGCTGCCCTGATTTCTTGTCGCCATGACTTTGCGGCGACTGATCGACAAGCGACGCCTCACCGTGCTCGGCATCAACTCGGGGACCTCGGCCGACGGTCTCGACCTGGCGGCGGTCCGATGCGACGAGCGCGGCCGGGCGAGAGTGCTCGACGGCGCGACGAAACGCTTTCCGCAGGGGCTGCGGGACCTGATTCTCACGGTCGCCGACGCCGAGGCGGTCCCGCTCGAAACCGTCGTGCACCTGGATAATCTGCTGGGGAGGTTCATCGGCGACGCCGCCTCGGCCTACGTGAAGAGACTCAAGACGAAAAACATCGCGATCGATATGGTGGCCTCACACGGCCAGACGGTCCGTCACGTGCCGCTGCGGGAGAAGCTCGGGCGATACCTGCTGGGCGGTTCGCTGCAGCTCGGTTCGCTCGACCGAGTCGCCGCCGCGACCGGGCGGGTAACCGCCGGGGACTTCCGGCAGGCCGATATCGCTCTCGGCGGCGAGGGGGCACCGATCACGACCGGCGCCATGCGCGTGCTGTTCGGAGATACGCGCGAGGATCGCCTGATTGTCAATATCGGCGGCATTGCGAACTATTTCTTTTTCCCCGCCGGCAGCGGCGCCGCGCAGGCCCGTGACTGCGGTCCCGGCAACAGTCTCAGCGATATCCTGTCGCAGCTTCTCTACGACGAGCCGTTCGATCGCAACGGCCGCCATGCGGCGGCGGGCACGGTCAGCCAGCGGTTGCTGTCGCTGTTGACGGCTCATCCGTTCTTCAAGGGAGAGTCGATTTCGACCGGCCGCGAGCTGTTCGGGCCGCCGATGGCCGAACGGATCATCGGTTTCGGCCGGCGGTTCAAGCTGGCGCCGGAGGACCTCGTAGCGACCGCGGCCGAGATGACCACGATCGCGATCGCGATAGGTGTCTGGCCGATGGTCGGGAAGCATCGCAGTCTCGACGCGCTCTATCTCATGGGCGGCGGGCGGCGGAATCGTCATTTCGTACGCCGGCTGGCGCATCACCTTCCCGATCTGGCGGTGCGCCCGGTGGAGGATCTCGGTTTCAACGGCGATCTGGTTGAGGCGGCCGCCTATGCGGTCATGGGCTGCGCCTGCGTGCGGTCGACACCGCTGACGCCGGCGACGACCACGACCACCCGGCGCAAAGACCGGCGCCGTGCCATCGCAGGGCATATTGCACAGCCGCCGGCGGGTATAAAGTAACGTAATGAAAACAGAAACATCATCGATATTCAGCAAGGACAGCGTGACGGGGAAAATCCTGAAGTTGATCGCGCGCGGCGGGACCGCGCTCTGTCTCATGGCGCTCGTCTGGAGTTGCGGCACCGTCCCGGGTCTCAAGGATGAAGAGCCGGGGTCGTTTATCCGCGTTCCGTTCGTGCGGGTGCTTATCAAGGAAAACGTGCCGAGGGTAACGGTAACGGCCGCTCACGATTTTGCCATCGAGTGCCTCGACGGCGGCGAGCAGGCGGTTTACTACTCGTCGAAGCCGGTGACCGTCCAGAACAGCGGCCGCAGCCTTCGCGTACTCACCCAGGAGGGTCTGCCGATCCAGGAGGGGGTCAGCGAGGTGAATATTCTGCCGCGCGGCACCGGCAACAAGATTTCGTACGACAACAAGCCGTACCGGGGGATCGTCCAGATCCTGCCCAGCGGCGACAATGTCCGGCTGATCAATATCGTCTATGTCGAGGATTATCTGCGCGGGGTGGTGCCGCCCGAACTGGGCAAGCGTTCCGACAATGAGATCGAGGCGGTCAAGGCGCAGGCGGTGGCGGCGCGGACCTACGCGATGGCTCACCTTCAGCAGTACAAGGGGGAGCCGTATGACATGAAATCGTCGATCTACGACCAGGTTTATGAGGGGGCTTCGGTGGAGAATCGCCTCGTGAACAAGGCGATCGACGCCACCGCCGGCGATGTTGCGACGTTCGAGGACAAGCTCATCAACGCCTATTATCACTCGACCTGCGGCGGCGAAACGGACAACATCTCCCAGGTGTGGGACCGCCCGGAGATTCCCTATCTCAAGGCGGTGGCCGATTCCGGCGCCTGCTCCTGGTCGAAGTACTTCACCTGGAAAGAGGTCTTCAGCGAGCAGCAGCTCCGCGGCCGGATCGAGCAGTACATGGCGAGCGACCGCGGCCGCGACCTGCGTATCGGGCGAATCCGCGATGTCAAGGTCGTCTCGCGGACACCGGGCGGCCGGGTGGCCGAGCTGCAGGTCGACACCGACAGCGACATCTACCGTTTCCACAAGGACCGAATACGCTGGGTGATCGGCCGGACCTCCAACCCCGATTTGATATTGCCGTCGGATCGGTTTGACGTTATTATCGATCGGGACGCCGGCGGTGACATCACGACCCTGACTTTCAAAGGGAGCGGCTACGGCCACGGGGTCGGCATGTGTCAGTGCGGGGCGATCGGCATGGCCCGCGCCGGACGGACGTTCGACCGGATTCTGAAACATTACTATACCGGGATAGAGATCAAGAAACTGTACTGAGTATGAGACGTCGGGGACAGGCCGTAATATGGATTGTGACGGCGGTCTGCTGTCTGGTGGCGACCGGCACGGCGAGGGCCGAACGCTACCGCTACCGGCTGGAAGCCGGGGCGGAGGTTGCGACTCTCTCGGGCGGCACCGGCGCGCACTTCTACCTCCGTCCGGCCTGGCAGGCCGCTTTCTCCTACGAGCTCGCGCCGCGCTGGACGCTTGATCTCGGCGCGTCCGGTTATACCCTCTACAACGACTCCACGCTTTCATCGAGCTTCACCTTCAGCGGCAAAAAAGCCAACGCCGATCTCCAGTTCGATGCCACCCGGCTGGGTGCCACCTTCAGCTACGTGCTGGCCGAACCGACCGACTGGTTCCGTCTCCACGGCGGGATCGGCGGAGGCCTGATGATCTGGGAGCTGCGCGATCCGGTGGCCGACACCGTCGTGAAAACCACAGGCACTCACAACGAGTCGGTGGAATTCCAGTCGACCGAGCTGTTTGTCTCGGCCGCGACCGATTTCGAATTCCGCATCGCCGGGCGCTGGTCGCTCAACTGGCGGACGCATGTCGACTACCTGACCGGGGCCGGCACCGATTTCGCCGATCCGGTCAACGCCGATCGCAACCGCTTCCTGATCGGCAGCGGGGTGACGCTGGGTGTGTCGTTCGGCATCGGCGGCGGAACGCCGCAGAGCGGCTGGGCCTCGGAAGGGCAATGGTCCTCGACTCCCACGCGCCGTCAGGAGGTGCCGGTCTCGGGGCTCGATTCGGACGGCGACGGTGTGCCCGACTCGAAGGATGACTGTCCCGATACGCCGGTGGGCGCGGTGGTTGACAGTCACGGCTGCGCGCTCGACAGCGACGGCGACGGGATTGTCGACGGCCGCGACGATTGTCCCGGCACCGATGTCAAGGCGCGGGGGAAGGTGGATATCTACGGCTGTCCGATCGATTCCGATTTCGACGGGGTCCCGGACTATCTCGATAATTGTCCCAACAATCCGGTCGGGGCGGTGGTCGATGCGACCGGATGCCCGCTCGACGGCGACGGCGACGGGGTGCCGGACGGCCTGGACGACTGCCCCAATACGCTGCCGGGGGTGGCGGTCGATCGCTACGGCTGCATGGACCTGGAGATGTTTTCGAAGCCGATGGTGCTGAATATTGACTATGCGCCGGGGTCGTTCGAGATCGATCCGAACACCCGCGAGCGTCTCCGCAAGCTGGCCCGGCTGCTGCTGGTGGTGCCCGAGATCAATCTCGAGATCAACGGCTACACCGACAATATCGGTACCGAGCCGGCCAACCAGGCGCTTTCGGAGAAGCGGGCCAACCGGGTCCGGGATTTCCTCGTTTCGCAGGGGGTGGATACGGCGCGGATCAAGGTGTTCGGGCGGGGGGAGACGAATTTTGTGGCCAGTAACGACACGGCCGAGGGTCGGGCACAAAACCGACGAATCGAGATTATATTCTATAAGTGACCATATACCTGTAAAGCCTATGTTCGAAAATTCCTTTTACGAGCAAAATATCGAGGATCGCCGGCACGCCCGGTACGCTCTGGTTCTGTATCTGCCGACCGAATTGGACGAGATTCTGGCCCCGCACCGGGAGAAGTTCGACCCGCTCTACAATCTCGTGGCGGCGCATGTCACGATCGTTTTTCCCTTTGATTCGCGGTGGTCTCTCGAGGACCTGTCGACGATGATCGAGGAGGAGCTGCACAATGAGACCGAGTTTTCGGTCACGCTCAGCTCGATTGCCGACTTCTACCCGAAGAGCCCGGTCATCTACTGGAAGGTCCTTCGGAGCGAGCGTCTCCACGGTCTTTACTACCGGATCAACGGGCGGCTCGGCCTGCCGATTCCGTTCAAGGAGTATGTTCCGCACGTGACGATCGCCCGGGAGATTTCGGAGCACCGGGTGCTGTTCGTGAAGGAGAAAATCGTGCCGTATCTGCCGGACGAGTCGTTTGTGGCGCGGTCGGTCGATTTGATCACGCCGCTGCCGGGAAACCGGTGGGTGTCGGTGCGGACGTTTGGTTTGAAGAAGCCGTAGGGCGGCTGTTCGAAAATTGCACAAAAAAACGGCCCGAGGAATCGGGCCGTTTCTTGTTTTCGGATCCGTGCGAACTCCGGTTACTTGCCCTCGGCCTTGACCGGGTGAACCAGCAGTTTCATCTTTTCGTAGTCGAACGGCTTGAAGTTCGGGTTGCCCTCTTTCTTGTGGCAGCGCATGCAGGTCTCTTCGGTCGGCGGCATCACGAGGCCGGCTTCCTGCGCGGCTTTCAAAGCGCCTTTCGGATCGTCGGCGAATTTCTTCTTGCTCATGATCTTGGGCGACTTGTAGTCGGAACCCGGGCCATGGCAGGCTTCGCAGGTCACGTTGTCGATGACCTCACCCTTTTCGTCGGTGCCGGTAATATGGCACTGGACGCACTCGGGCTTCTTCTGGTCTTCGGCCGACAGGGCGGCAAACGCGTTGGCGTGCTTGGTCTCGGACCAGGCGGTGTATTCCGCCTTGTGGCACAGCTTGCACTTGGCCGGGCCGACATACTGATGCGCGGGGGCTTCCTCGGTCTTGGCCGCGTCGTCAGCCGCCGAAACCATGGCCGCAGCCACCATCAGAAGGGCCCCGAGCAAAAGAAAGATTACTGAGAACTTACGCATGATCACCTCTCCGTAGCATTGGTTCTATGGTCCAACGTGACTTTTATACAACAATCCGAACCCATTAGATCGTGATTTTTATCACGTGCAAAAGATATGAACTGGCCCATGGCTCGTCAAGTGTCGGGTGTGAAATTCTGCGGAAAATGCCGGGAAACAGAAAGTTCTTGCCTCAAGCCGGAAAAAGGGGTACAATGGCACGGGTAAGTGTATGAATATCCTTATTATCACCCAACATTTCCCGCCTGAGCGAGGGGCTGTGCGGCGGTTGGCGGAATTTGCACGTCAGTTCGCCGTTCACGGCATGGATGTCTCTGTCCTGACCGCGATTCCGAATTATCCCGACGGCATCGTGCCGGAGAAATACCGGGGGCATTTCTTCTATGCCGAGGAAATCGACGGGGTGAAAGTCTATCGAAGCTATGTCCTGCCGGCCTCTAACCGGTTCCCCGGCAAGCGGATGATCGGCTTTATCATATTCATGGTGACAGCCCTGATCAACAGCCTTCGGATCAAGGGCAAGTTCGACGTCATCCTGGCCTCGTCACCGCCGGTCACCACCCCCGTGATCGGCTGGCTTGCCTCGAAACTTCGCCGCTGCCGGCTCATTATCGAGGTCCGCGACCTTCAGCCGGAATCGTCCGAGGAATTCGGCAACCTGCGGCCGTCGCTTTTCACCCGCGCGCTCAAAAAGCTGATGCACTGGCTTTACCGTC
>CAYPYM010000056.1:0-10165 GCA_964414435.1 uncultured Ignavibacteriales bacterium
GGCCCGGACCAGCGAATGATCCGGGCCACGTTATATCTGAGACAAGCGGTTCCGATCACCTCAAGTCAAAACATGAAATCGGCGGAAATGTACCCGGATAAACGGAGCCGATCGGCCCGACTGTCGACGGACCGCATAAGCTTTGCCGTCCCAGTTCTTCCGGATCGATCCGACCGCCCGACTTCTGTCAAAGCATAAGGGAGCAGACGGTACGATAATACCGGCACGTGTCCCTTAAACCGAATGCCAACGATCCATAACCGGGGAGGTACCATATGTCCGTTCGAGCCATCACAATCCTGCTGTCGAGCCTCATACTCATTGCGACATCCGCTTTCACCCGGACCGAGCGCTACCGCGCCGTGCCCGATCAACCCAGCGACACCTCGGCTGAGTGTGTCCAGTATCATGAGGCGCAGATGCCGGGGCTGGTCAAGGAGTGGCGGATCAACCGTCACTACGGCGCCAATATCGGCTGCTACGAATGCCACGGCGCCAAAGAGGGCGATCCGGACGCGGTCGAGCACAACGGTTGCCGCATGTCGGTGATCGTTTCGCCCAAAGACTGATCCTGCCGCCACGAGACCGAGTTCGAACAATTCGAGAAATCGCACGCCGCCGCAGATGCGGCGCCGGACCCGAAGAAGATTCCGGGTGAATCCTGCACTCCCCGGAAGCAAGCAGAAGCCCCGGCAGCGGCCGGGGCTCTTTCCCTGGGGGACCTGATACTGTGCCGGCACCCTGCGAATTCGCAGTGGATCGCAGATTCCTTGCTGAATCGCGGCGCGGATCAACAAACGGGTGGCGGCCCGGAGATAAACAGGTATGCCACCAGATAAGTAACGTCTGCGACGTTGATGAACGAAACCGACTCCATGCTGCCGTCGACGTTCGCCATATCCAGCTGCGGCGGCGGGGGGCCGTCACGGAACAGGTAACTGACCAGATACACCAGATCGGCGATGTTGGGAGCGTCCTGGTCGCCGTTGATATCGCCGCATGCGATCACGATCTCGTCGGACAGCGGCATCGTAAAGTTGTGGCGGCGGTTCTGCCCCCACATCGGCCAGTCGGACTGACCGGGATGATAGACGCAGCCGACCCGATTCGAGAAGAACAGCTTGTGGCGGGCCGGGATGACGTAGTCGACATAGCCGTCCTGATTCAGATCGCCGATCGTCGCGACGGCATCATAACTTTCCGACAAATCCAAATTGGTCGAAGCGGGGTATTTGGGCAGCACCTGCGCTTCGCGGTCGACAGCCATGGTTCTTTCGATCGGGTACTGATCGAAGAAGCTCGCGGCAATGCGAAAGAGGCAATCGGCGTAGCCGTCGCCGTCGAGGTCGGCGATGGTGCCCGGCGACAAGCGACCGGGATTGACCGGATCGTAGAATGCGCCGAGCGTGTCGGCGCCTCCCAAGAACGACGTACCGTCGACGTTCCATACTCTCAATCGCGTATATTCCGACGGGTCTATGCTGATTGCATATTCCAGGCTCCCGTCGTTATCGAGATCTCCAAAGACGGGGCCATAAATGGACGGCGATGCGGGAGCGGCGAAACCCACCGACTGCGGCCATCCCGGCTTCGGGCTCAGCCCGGCGTCAAACACGTAAGTGAAGTACGGCGACTGATGTCCCACCCTGCCCCAGAGCCCGGTCGCGACCAGTTCGCGCACGTTGTCGTTGTCGACATCGACAGCCGCAAACTGGAGATTTGCCGGGCCGACTTTCTCACCTTCCCATTCGAACACAACGGAGTCGGTAGGAACACCGTCAAGGTTGAACTGCACCAGGTAGTGGCTGGAGTCGGAACAGCAGTAGATCTCGTCCCGGCCGTCACCGTCCAGGTCGGCCGGGAAGCAGTGGGAGTAGGATAGCGGGAGTGGAAAGTTGTCGCCCCAGGGGCTTCCATCGGAGCGGTAAATATAGTGGTAGCCGAGCGCCGTCTCACCCGGCAGGTGCACATTGCTCGGGTAGTAGTGAATCTCATCTCGACCGTCGTGATCAATGTCCTTCAGATAGACGATAGGGCAGGAGGGTCCGACCCGATACGAGTTGATCTTATACGGCCGAGATTCCATCGTTATCTGGAACGCGGGCGCGCCCGACGGTCGACCGTACACGGTACCGCTGTCGTTCACGCCCAGCGCTACGATGTCGTCGATATTGTCGTCGTCCAGGTCGCCGACCGCGATCGGCGATGTGTAATCGTCGGGAGGAAACTCCGGCATGCCCGTCGTCTTGAGATTGCCGTCCAGATCATAGAACAACACCTCGGTGGCTGTCCCGACCACCAGCTCGTTCGTGCCGTCGCCATCGAAATCGCCGTAGTTGACCGCCCAGGTGGGGAGAGTATCCAGAAGAACGGTCCAACCGTTGTCGCCGGCGTACATCGCGTAGGCATAGAACGGAACGGTATCGGCTGCAACCGGCCCCGAACTCGAATATACCGTCAGGCGAAGGAAACTCGGCTCGTCGGGAGGCAGGTCGGTCAGTTCCCACGTTGTGAGCGGCTGTCCGTAGGCCAGATTCGTGATCGTATCAAAGGCGGCCCAGGCGGTCGAATCGGACCCGATACCATATTCCAGAATGGAATACCGGTAGTCCGGGCACAGGGCGGAACCGACGATCAAAGCCATTCCGGCGAGTGTGTCGTACGGCGCCGGCAACTGAATTTCTGCCACGGGCCCGTCGGTCACGTAGACCGCCACGCGAGATTCGTTGGCGCCGACCGTAAGACGAAGGGTGTACAGCCCCTCGAGTGCCGAGACGTCCCAGGTGGCGAGCGTTCCGCCCGTCACGGGTGCGGACGACGTGGTTATGTTCGTCCACACGGTCGGATCGGCCCCGACCCCGTACTGGAGCATAAAGCCTGAGAAATCGCCTCCGTTGGCGGTGCCGGTGACTACCACACTGCCCGAGATAATGGCACTCTCAGTCGGGGAGTCGATCACCGCCCGCAAACCGGGGGCCGCCGCCAGCGCCTGATAGAGGTTCACGCGGCCGTAACCGCTGTACTTGTCCCAGCCGGGCAGGTTGTCGCCTGTGCCGTAGGGATCGAGGATATCGTCCGCGGTAGATCTGATAATTCGCCGAACCGTGTCGGCGCTGATGCCCGGCGAGACACTTCGCAGATAGCCCGCCACGGCGGCGACCACCGGCGCCGACATGCTGGTTCCGGACGCCAGAAGGTACAGGCTGTCGATTATGTGTACGCCGGGTTCAGCGTTGGCGGCGTAGAGGTCGGTGCCCTCGGCGCGCAGAGAGAGGATAGACATCCCCGGCGCGCAGACGTCGACCATGTCGTTGAACGTCGACCAGCTCGTCACATGGTCGAAGCAATCGGAGGCCGAGACGCAAATTGTCTGGGGCAACGCGGCCGGATACAGATATGCCTCATGGCCGCCATTGCCGGCCGAAGCCGCCAATATTACGCCACGGGCGGCCGCGAAGTCCATCGCATCCCGCAGGGCGCGTGAGTCGCTGTCGGTACCCCAGCTCATGCTGATCACATCGGCACCATTCTCGGCGGCATATACGACGCCTCGGATGAGAACGTCGACAGACACCGTGGGATCGCAATTCAGCGCCATGATCTTCACCACCGGGGTGGTCCCGGCGATCCCGACGGCGTTGTTGGTGGCGGCGGCGACGATGCCGGCGCAGTGCGTGCCGTGACCGAAGGTGTCGGTCGGATCGTTGTCCGGACCGACCGTCGACCCGTGGTAATCGAGAAAGTCCCAGCCCATGACGTCATCGACATAGCCGTTGTGATCGTCGTCAAGGCCGTTGTCGGGAATCTCCCCCGGATTCTGCCACATCTGTCCGACCAGATCGGGATGATCCCAGTCGACCCCGGTATCGACGATGGCGACGACCGCCGTATGGGTGACATCGGGCGGGTTCGCATACACTTCGGCAGCGTCGATATCCGCATCGGGTGTCCCGTAGATGAGAGCCAGCGTGTCATTGTGATCGCCTTCGATCCGAACCACCTCGTAGTGCCCCTGACCGGTGTTGTTGAGCAGCCACTGATGCGGATAGAGTGGGTCGTCGGGGGTATCGAGCCACTCCACTTCGTAGTCGGGCTGAGCGTATTCAACTCCGTCGAGTTCGGCGTAGACACGCGCCACTTCCTCAAGATCGGCTCCGGGCGCAACCTCAAGAACGTACAAGCGCCCCATGGCTCCGGCGAGGGTTGCCGGGCGGCCCCGGTCAATCAATTTGCGTCGACCGGTCAGCCCGTACTTCCGCTGCAGACGGTCCCACCCCGGTCGTCCCGTCAGACCCGGACTATCGGGTCCTGCCGGCAGGGGCTCGCTCCCCTGCTTGAGCTTGACAATGATGCGATTTGCGTTCAAGCGGTTGCTTTCGGACTGGTGATCGTTGGGCCAGAACGCCTGCGGTGCTTCCGGCGTCAGCAGCAGTCCGCTCAGGACCGCAACCGAAATGCCGATGATGACGTGTCTCATAGTACTCCCCTGTCGTTTGCGGACTGTATCTTCCATAATATACGGTGCCCAACCAACTTTGCAAAGTACTCTTCCCTGCGAAGAAATTGCGGGCCACAGCTGCTGTGAACATGATCCAAACCGTGGCACTCGTCCGGGTACTGGTGCGTCCCTTCCCCGCGTCAACAGGCCGGCAGAAGCTCCGGCTGAAGCCGGATTGTGCTACGGCCGGGATCGCGGGTGTGGAGCAGATCGAAGCCGGCGAGTTCGAATCGTGCCGCGCCGGTTCAATCTATGCGGTCAAGGTGCGGGAGCCGCAGCACGCAAGGCGCCGGTGCTAACGCTATCAGCAGATTCCGCTTGGGGACCCCCTCGCTGCACCGTATCTTCCATCATAGATAACACGAGCCACGAACGAATCGTCCGTTCACCTGCAAACAGGAATACGGTCGTCGATGAACGCAGGCCCCGCACAACCCGTGTCCGATCGCTTCTGCCTGATCGATATCGGCAGCACCACCACCAAATGTGCTTATGTTCGCACCGGCGCGCCGCTGGTGCGCTGCGAGGCGCCCACCACGGTCGAGCAGCCGTGGGAGGATGTGCGGGTCGGCGTGATGAACTGCCTGCGGCACCTCCAGGAGAGCACCGGCGATCAACTGACGAACGGCGAGAATCCGGTCGTGCCCCTGTACGTCACCTCCAGTGCCGGCGGCGGACTCGTCATGGTGGTCGCAGGTTTGGTGCAAGCGGTGACGGCGGCCTCGGCCAAACGGGCCGCCTACGGCGCGGGCGCCGTGGTGCGGGAGACGATCGCGCTCGACGACGGCCGTCCGCCGTACCAGAAGATCGAACTCCTCCGACGCCTTCAGCCGGACATGATCCTGCTCGCGGGCGGGTTCGACGGCGGCGCCGAGTTCGGTCCGGTCTTTCTCTCCGAACTGCTGGCCCAGGCCGACCTGCGGTGCAAGTTTGATCCGGCGCAACGACCGCCCGTGCTCTACGCCGGAAACGCCTCGGCATATCATTTCGTCCGGGAGATCCTCGAGCCCCGCTACCTTTGTTTGAAGGCGGCGAATCTTCGCCCCTCCGCCTATCGCGAGAATCTCGAGCCGACCCACGACGCTATCCATGACATCTTCATGGAGCACGTCATGAGCCGGGCGCCGGGCTACACCCGCCTCGCCGAGTTGGTCGCGGCGCCGATCATGCCGACCCCGGCGGCGATGGCGAGGCTGCTCGGGGTTGTGTCCGAGGAACTGAAATTGCGGATCCTCACGATCGATATCGGCGGCGCCACCACCGATGTTTTCACCGCAAGCAACGGGCAGGTCGAGCGCACGGTAAGCGCGAATCTCGGCATGAGTTACAGCGCGCTCAATGTTGTCGAGCAGTACGGTGCCGACTCGCTACGCGCCATTATGGAAAACCGTCTCGAAGGCGCCGAACTTCTCGATCTGGTCGGTAACAAGTATCTTCGGCCGGTGCGGCTGCCGTCGACGGGCATCGAGCGGGAGGGCGAGTGCGCTCTGGGCGCGGTGGCGATTCGCGAAGCGGTGCGCGCCCACCTTCGGGTGGTGCAAAAGGAGGCACTGAGCCGGAGCCGCGACGGACTCGGCTATGGGCGGCAGGCGGTATCGACACTCGATGTCGCGACCGACGCCCCGCTCGATCTTCGTGGCTACGATATGATCATCGGCAGCGGCGGGATTCTGTCGCACTCTCCCCGGGATACGAGTACGGCGATGCTGATCAACGCGCTCGCGCCGACGCGGCCGGTGCATCTCGCGGTCGACAGCGACTTTGTCTTCCCGCAGCTGGGCGTGCTGGCCGGGTTCGATCGAATACAGGCCACCCGGCTGTTTCAGGAAATCGGCCTCGCCCGTCTCGGGCGGTTGGTGCCGTGCAAGGGTCGGCACAAAGAGGGCGCAACCGCGGTGGAGATCTCTTTGGAGGCGCCTGATGGTCAACACCGGCGGGAGGTGCGATGCGGTGAAGCAGCCTTGTTCCCCGATGACCGTTCGACCGGTGAGGTCGTGATCGAGAAAAGGCGGCTGAAGCCGTTGGAACGTCTCTGTGCGATCGGCCCGGATACCCCGCGCGTCATTGTCGATGCCCGCAATCGGCCGCCGGTAGCGCCGTTTCCCTGGAATACCGAACGCAACCGAAGGGAGTCGGCGCGAATCAACTGCGAATGGGAGCGACAGAATCCGTTCACCGGTGAACTGCGGGAGATCCGCGAACTCGCCGTGCCGGGCGAGGTGCTGGTGCAGGCCGGCGACACGGTCGAACCCGATATGCTCGTCGCTCGATCCACGCGTGTCTTCCCCCGCCCGTTCATGCTCGATGTCGCCCGCTATCTCGGTGTCGACGCCGAAACGGCCCGGGCGGCTGTCTGCGTGAAGATCGGCGATTCGGTCAAGGTCCGCGATCAGGTCGCGGAACTTCGGCCGGAAATGCTCGCGCGCGGCTCATCGAAGTCACTGGCGCGACGGTTCGGCTTGATTCCGTCGCGCGGTCGTACGTCGATGACCTCAACCGTGTCAGGAACAGTCGAAAAGATCCTCCCGAACGCGACCATCGTCCTGCGCGAATCGCTCGACCGGGCGCGTGATGTCCGCCGGGTAAACGCCGCCGAGCAGTTACAGCTTCATCCGGAGGAACTGCCCCCCTGCCTGGTCTGCCGGGAGGGGCAGGATGTCGAGAAGGGACAGGTTCTCGCCCGCCGCGGTCATATTGCGATGCTCGCCGCGCCACGCTCGGTCTCGCCGGTGCGGGGCCGGGTGCGGTCGATCGACGCGGACACCGGCATTATCACGATCGAGCCGATCATGGAAGCGCTGCAGGTGCGCGCCTGGCTGCCGGGCCGGGTTGCCACTGTCTCTGATCGCGGCTGCACAATTTCATTGCGGGCGACCGTGCTGCCGGGGATCTGGGGATCGGGTGAAAAAGTTTGCGCAAGGCTATCGATCGATACGGCGTCGGAAGGCGATGCGGCGGCGTTTGAGCGTGCCTCTCGTACTGACCTCGAGTGGGCGGCAGCAAACGGTGTGGCCGGTATCATCGCCGGCAGTGTTCGACTGGCCGATCTGCGGGAGGTTGCACCGAAGTATGCAATCGTCATTACCGAAGGATTCGGGACCGAACCGATGCATCCCGGGCTGTGGGCGCAACTGCGGCCACATAGCGGACAGCCTGTCGCACTTGACCCAACCACGCGGCTGCGCGCCGGGGTGGTGCGGCCGCGGATAATTCTGCCCCTGGCAAACGATCGTACCGGATGGGAGGAAAATGCCTGATGGCGACACAAGACGGACAGGCGTACAACTGGTCGAGCGGCGCGAAGCGTACTCGCCTCGAACGCAGGCAGCGGCGGATCTGGTCCGACGAACAGATCGACTCGATCGCGCGATGGATCGGATTGCAACCGGGCATGACCATTGTTGATGTCGGCTGCGGGCTGGGCTATCTGGGGTACACCTATGCGCCGTATGTCGCTGACAACGGCCGGTATATCGGGGTGGACCTCTTCCCCGCGTTGCTGAGCGATGCCCGCGCGCAGTGGACAGGTGAAACCGAAGCGATGTTCGCGGCCGGGCGGGCCGAGGCACTGCCGCTCGCCGACAATTTCGCCGATGTCGTCATGTGCCAGACACTGCTGATGCATCTCCCGGATCCGGAAGCGGCACTTGAAGAAATGCTGCGGGTGCTCAGGCCCGGCGGTACGATCGTCTGTTTCGAGCCGGACAATTATCGTTGCGCGCTCGTGCCGCCGTACACGTCGGTACCGGAGACGGACATCGACGCGCAGGTGCTTCTCTTTCGAGCCAATCTCATGGCACATCGCGGCCGCCTGAAGCTCGGCCGGGGTGACGACGGTATTGGGCCGCGCCTGCCCGGTCTGTTCCGGCGGCTCGGGGTGCGTCAGGTCGAGGCGAGGATACGCGATTCGGTCGCGATGCTCCTGCCGCCATACGAATCGGAACAAGAGCAGCGCATGCTCGCGTCGCTGCGGAAGGCCGCTCAGGGTGACGGGGTGCGGGAGGAGCTCGACGCCGAGTACCGCGAGCAATTTCTTGCCGGCGGCGGCGATCCCGAAGAACTGAAGAAGTTGGGAGAATATATGGAGCAGAGAGGTAAGCAGTGGGAGGCGCAGATCGACGAGGGGACGTTCGAATCGTGCGGGGCTGATCTGATATATGCAGTGAAGGGGCGGAAGTGATGACTCACCAGGGGTATAACATCGTAGACACAAAAGTCTTTGACATGCTTTGACATCCGGCTTATTTTGCGTTAGTACTCATTGCGGGGAATCACACCACGAATTCATACAGGGGAGGATACTCCATGCGACGATTTGCCGTCACCGTCCTGCTGGCATTCCTGCTGGGAACGGTCCTGTCGGCGGCCCTGCCGCCCGCCAAACCCGATGTTACCCAGTCACATGCCGAAGTGCGCGAAACCGACAACACGACCTACATCGACGCCAACCAGATACTGATGTTTGTCTCGAACCACGGCAGCTTTGCTCGCGACTACACCAATATGTTCGGCGCGTATGCCGGAACCTTCTTCCCCTTTACCTCTATCAGCGACCTGCTTTCGGGTATGAACAACAACACCGTGCTCTATGCCGCCGGGCTCTGGCTGGGCGGCCAGGTAGGCGGGCAGACGCGGGTGACGATCGCCGAGTATTCGGATGAGTACGTGCCGGGGCCGATGGCCGGCGGCACCTATCAGCCGGACGATCCGACGTTCCGGGTTTACCGGCTCTATAGCGACAGCCTGGCGGGCAATCCCAACCAGGACTATCTCGACTGGCCGGTCGCTCAGGGCGCACCGGTAAACGGCAGCGGAGAGCCGGCCATGATCGGCGACCAGATGCTCTGGAGCGTCTTTAACGACGCCGATCCTGCGGAGCATTGGAACAATTCCGGCCAGACCGATCCGCTCGGAGTCGAGGTGCAGCAGACGGTCTGGGCCGATGAAGTGACACCCGGTACCGACACCTCGCTGGTGTTCGAACCGGTGACCGCCGATCATGTTACCGGCACTGGCGTCGGTACGATCGAAGTTCTGGTGGCCTCCAGCGACGCCGATATCGGCCGGCAGTTCCTGGTCGTGTTCGAGAACGATCCTTCGCTCGGTGTGGTGTGGGTGGTTCTCGACGGTGTCACGCATCAGGAACTGGTGCGCACGCCGATCGACGTGACGACGGCAACGGTGGCCGGGGTGACGCTGACTCTCGAGACCCATCCCGGCAGTCAGGTGAGCCAGATTGTCGAGACGGCCGGGGCGGGCGGACCGCTCGACCCTCCGGTCGATGTCATGTTCGCCGCCAACTCGACCGACGACTGGTACATTTCCTCCGATCAGGAAGATAACTTCGAGCGCATGAACTGGCGCGGCCTGCTTGGAGTCGGAAGCTGGGAACTGCGCTTTACGGCGGGTGGCTCGGAGTACTACAGCTGGGATACGGACAATCTCATGCCCAACCGGGCACCGTTCGAGGCGTGGAATATCGGAGTCGATACACCCGATGACCCATCGGACGACATGCGGTTGAACATCACCTTCATCGACGACGACGCGAGCGGCGACTGGACCTACGGCGATCGCACCTATCTTGTCGAAACGCAGTACGCCGAACCGTCACCGGGAACCATGCAGTATGACTGGCCCGATGACTTTCGAATCGGCCGGATCGTG
>CAYPYM010000057.1:0-10135 GCA_964414435.1 uncultured Ignavibacteriales bacterium
TACCCACATCGAAAAGGAAGAACACGGCGACCTGATCGCGTACGAAGTGCAGACGATTGACGGCGACGTGCAGACGAACATCCTCTACAAGCCGGATGGCACGCCGATTCAGATCGACGCCATCATTCCGTCGTCGGAACTGCCGGCGCCGATCGCGCGGACGCTCGCGAAACAGATTCCCGAGGGAGTTGTGTACCGCGCCGACAAAATCACGCGTGACGGGTCGACCGAATTCCAGGTGATCGTGCAGACCGACAGCCGCAACACCGAACTGGTCATGTCGCCGTCGGGAAAGGTGATCAGCCGCAAGGAAGTCGCCGATTACAGCGCGGTCATGGGACAGCCGACCCAGCCGTAACATCCGCTCGGCCGACCGTACTCTTTGCCGGTTTTGCTTGGCGGCGGGCTGCCGCCGTCGTATCATGCGGCGACGGCGTTACCATCGAGGATAATCATGAATCCGGACCACCCGGCCCGACACGCTACCGACACCGAACCGGTCTTCACGTTTGGCGAGACCGCGCCGCCCTGGTTTCCGTTTTTGAACCGGGGTAAGAAGCCGACTATCTATTTTGTCGTGGCGGCTGTTCTGCTCATCGCGTTTCCATTTTACATGCTCATCATGTTCGATTTTGTAGCCGGGCCGATCGCAGTGGTAACGGCCGCGTCGATTCTGCTCCTGATTGTGATCTCCCGCCACTATTTCAGCCTGGTCACCGAAGTCCGGATCACGCACCATGCCATGCGCCTGCGGGGCTTTCGGAAGTTTCGGGAAATTCCCTGGCAGGATCTTGATTCGGTCACCGTATCGCGCCAGATGGACCCCGACTACGTCACGTTTCGCCTTCACCCGATGAAGGGGCAGACGCTCGCAGTGAAGAAGTTCCGATTGTGGAACCGGGGCGCCGGGATGGCCGGCGACGACCCGGTGCAGGGATTGATTAACGCAATCCGGATGCATCTCAGCCGGCACTGATACGAAGGATTGATCGTCCCGGGAAAGAGATCTGATGTCAACGGACGCAACCCACACCCCTTCGGTTCTGGTCGTACCGGGCCTCGGTGATTCCGGTCCCGACCACTGGCAGACACGCTGGCAGCATCGAATTCCCGGCTGCGGGCGGCTGATGCTGCATCACTGGGATGAACCGAAACGGGCGGTCTGGACGGAGGGTCTCGAACGGGCGTACCGCGAATTGGACTCTGACTTTGTCGTTGTCGCCCACTCCCTCGGCTGCACCGCCACGATCCACTGGGTGAACGAGTTCGGTCATAACCCCCGGGCGGCGCTGATGGTGGCTCCGGCCGATGTCGATCAGGTCCACCGCCGCCTGATCTGGCCTGATTTCTGTCCGATGCCCGACCGGCCGCTGCCGTTTCCGTCGGTTGTTGTGACCAGCACCAACGATCCCTGGCTGAGTGTCGAGCGGGCGCGCCTGTTTGCCGAATGGTGGGACAGCGAGTACATTGAGATCGGGGAGGCCGGCCATATCTCGACTGTCGACGGCTACGGCGACTGGCCGTTCGGCTGGAACCTGCTCCAACGCCTGCTCCGCTAGGCGGTTAACGCCGTTGTGCGGACTTTGCTCAGACCGCCGGACGGAATCCTCTAAATGCCGATCGGTACCGCGCCGATATTGTCTCAAATGAGACACTCCTGGACAATCCTGTTCATCCTGACGTCCGTCGTGGTCGCAGCAGCCGGCCGGGCCGACAGTCTGCATCCCTCGGGATCAGCGGTGATCGCCTCGACCGCGCTGAGCAGCAGCACCGTCGCGGTCGGTGACACGATCGTTATATCACGGCAGATCATCAACGGCGAGCCATACCCGCTGTCGGGTGTTTATCTCTCCGAGCATCTCCCCCCGGAGTTCACGGTTATGTCTTCAAGCCTGACGATCGACGGCGTCCCGGCTGCAGTCGATGACAGCGTGCTGCCTTCGGGTTCGGTACTCTCGGGTTACGTTTCGCACTACTGGGTGATCGGGAGTCCGTCGGGCGGAACCGACCTGTCCCCCGGCGAGAGCCTTCAGCTCGAGATCACGGTTACCTGCTCCTCGGAAGGGAGCTTCACGCTGCCGCTTCACGCCATGGCCGGGTACGGCAACGGTTCGGGTGTCTTTTCGGTCGGCGACCCGTCGACGATAACAGTCACGTCACCGGCCGATACTACGCCGCCCTCGATGATTACGAATCTGAGCGTGACGTCCGGCAACTCGTCTCCGCCTGTAGGCCCGGCTTTACCTCAATCCACCAGACACAAAACGCCCGCGGGCAAGTGCTCCGCGGGCGTTTTCATTTGCGATACCGTTTCCGGTATCAGGGATCAGCTGCGCTGACTAGTCGCAGGAAACCCCGTACGGATCGTCGTCGCAATGGCCGGGGCCAATGCAGCCGTTGTTGTAATCGTCGAGCGTGCTCTTCCAGCCGTTGACCCAGTTCTTCTCCTGATGAGTCAGGCCGGTCCAATCCATGTAGTTATGGTCGGCCAGGAAGTCGTCGGCGTCGAGCACCGCGCCGACCACGTCGGCATCGCTGGCGCCGGCCGCAAAGTTCAGCTTGGCGGCGAGGAGCTGCGCGTACAGCTTGGTGATGCCGTTGTTCGGGGCGCCGTAGACGTTCTGCGAGAGAACCGCGTACGCCATGGCGGCCGAGGTAATATGGAGGCTCTTGGCCCCGCCGGCGTCACCGAGCCAGACCGGCAGGTACTGAGACACCATGTCGGGCTGCGGGCCGAAGCCGGCGTGAGTCTTCCAGTATCCGATCGTCCGGGTACAGCCTTCCTGCACCGGGCGATAGATGCCCATATCCCAGGTCAGATCGGTTTCACCGGCGTCGAGCGTCGTGCAGATGGTGTTACCCGTGGCGTCGGCGTCGGAATCAAGCGCATCGTCGCCGCCCTGGTCCTGCGGCGAAAGCATCCAGCCATCAGGGATCACGAAGTGAATGTTGTAATCACCCGGCTGGAGGCCGTCGAACAGGTAGAGGCCATTCTCGTCGGTGGTCGTGGTGGCGAGCACGTTACCCATGCAGTCGAGCAATTCGACCGTAACGCCCGGCACGCCCATTTCGCCCTCATCCTGGATTCCGTCCTGGTTCATGTCGTACCAGACGTAATCACCGATCGCGGCGAGCGGCGGGGGCTGAGATTCGAGCGGGAAGTAAATCAGGGCCTGCTTCTTCGGTTCTCCCTCGGAATAGCGGCCGGTGTACAGCAATTCACCGTAGCCGAAATTGCTGTCGGGATAGATTTCGAAGATGTAGGCGTCGGCAGTGGCGACGATCGTGTCGCAGGCCTCGCTGCCCATGTACGAGTAGCAGACCTCCAGCCACGGCGGGGTATCGGTCTCGCGGCTGGCATAAAGCGTGCGCGGGTACTCGAGCGTATCCTGGTCGAGCAGGATACCGTCGTTGTCGGCCGCGCCGGAATACCAGTCCTGGACAAGGGTGGTGACGTCGACCGTCTTCCAGTCGACCGCGTCGGCCTGGAAATCGCCCAGCGGGGTGCCGTCATTGGCGCCGGCGAAGCTGTTCCAGGTCACCGTCGCCTCTTCCCAGGGATCGGTGATTCGGTGTTCGTTCTCGTGCTGCTCGCTGGCGTACACGAGATAGATGTGGAACGTCGCCGACTCAATCGTTGCGCCCGGGGGAATCGCCTGATTGGCGCTCCGGAGAGCCTGCATATCGATGTTCCCCACCGGGTTTTTGTCTCCCGAACATCCAACGACAAGCGCCGCGAGTACGACGATCGGGATCAGGATTTTGACGGCTTTAAACATGTGAGTTCCTCCGATAGAAGTGTGGTTGATGACGGACATACGTCATCTCACCGCTTGCAAATTTCTTTGGTTATGAATGATTGGGATTCGGCACCCCCGCGGTGCCGATGACTCCCTGTTTGGTTCCCGGACTAACGGTAGATCTTGATGTGTGTACGGCGATGCGCCTTTATCTTATGATACGTTCCTGCGCGTATTTGTGAAGGTAATTCTCTGGTCATTCTACCTCTTATCGGACTATTACGATCCATTTTTAACGCCCTTCGCGGGCCGGTGACCGATGCCATGCCGGCTCGATTAACGCGGTCGATGCAATTCCGATGCCGTCGCCGGGATTCACTGCACACAAAATCAGTTGCAGGGCCGCGAAACCAAACAGAGACTATGTTTATCCTACATTGGCTTTCGGTCCCGCCCGCGCGGGATTTCCGATCTGCGCAGTCGCTGAACAGAGAAGCTCAATTGAACAGGCGGACCTGCCCTTTTGGGGGTGACAAGACGTTTCACACTTCAGGCAAGCCGTTGCTTTTGTTCCGCTTACAAATTCGTTGCCGTTTGGCCCTGGAATTGCAATAACGTCGGGTCGCGCCCCTGGCGCATGCAGAACACAACGGAGGTGAAATGCGTAACTCAGACGTTTGCAACGCAACGGGCGGGATCGCCCGCTCTCTCATAGCCAGTCTCACTTTCAGCCTGACTTTCACCCTGCTCGGACTTGCCCCATCGGTAACCGCCGCCCTGCGGGCACCGTCCGCCTCGGCCAATTCAATCACCCTGACCTGGACCGCCCCGGGCGATGACGGCAACGCCGGCCGGGCCAGCCAGTACGACCTGCGCTACTCGACCGCCCCTATCACCGATGCCAACTGGAACTCGGCGGTACAGGCGATCGGGGAACCGTCGCCGCAGACCGCCGGCGCCACCGAGACATTTACCGTGACCGGGCTGACCACCGGAACGCTTTACTATTTTGCCATTAAGGTTGCCGACGAAGTCCCCAACTGGTCGCCCTTGTCGAACGTCGTCAGCCGGGCGACCGACAGCGAAACGAGTCCGCCGATGCAGATCACCAACCTGACCGCGAGCAACCCGACTACGTCGTCGGTTCGTCTGAGCTGGACGGCACCGGGCGATGACGGGGCTGTCGGCACGGCGAGCCAGTATGATGTTCGCTATTCGACCAGTCTCGCCACCCTGATCGGCTGGACCAACGCCACCCAGGCGAGCGATGAGCCGGTTCCGTCGGTCGCCGGCACCGCCGAGTCTTTCACCGTGACCGGTCTCAATTCCGGCACGACCTACTATTTCGGGATCAAGACGGCCGACGAGGTGCCGAACTGGTCGAACCTGTCCAATACGACGTCGATCGCGACGACCATAGAGCAGGTGGCACCGGGCGCCGTTACCAATCTGATCGCGGTGCTTCCGACCCAGACGTCGCTGACGCTCGTCTGGACGGCGCCGGGCGACGACGGCAACACCGGCACCGCGGCCCAGTACGATATCCGGTACTCGACCAGTTCCATCAACAACGGTACCTTCAACAGCGCCTGGCAGATCACCAACGAACCGGCTCCGTCGCCGGCCGGTACCCCCGAGTCGCTGACTGTCACCGGACTGGCCGAGAACACGACCTACTACTTCGCCATCAAGACGGCCGACGAAGTTCCCAACTGGTCGGCGCTGTCGAATGTCGCGTCCGGCGCAACCACGGTTGACCAGACGCCGCCGTCGGCCGTGACCGACCTGCAGGCCTCGGCCGGGACGTCGACGGGCACGATCAGCCTGAGCTGGACGGCGCCGGGGGACGACGGCCTGCTGGGGACCGTAACCACGTACGAGATTCGCTACTCGAACGACTCCCTGACCGACGCCAACTGGGAGAGTGCCACGGTGTTTGCGTTCCCGCCGACGCCGTTGCCGTCGGGCCTGCCGCAGTCAGCCACGCTGCCCAATCTCACGCCCGGAAGCACCTACTATGTCGCCATGAAGGCGTGGGACGACGCCGGCAACAGCTCGCCGATGTCGAACTGCGATACGGCCGTGGCCAAGCTGGATATTTCGCTGGGGAACGACGAGACCGACGACGGCCTTCCGAAGGAGTATGTCCTGGCCCAGAATTACCCGAACCCGTTCAATCCTACCACGCAGATCTCGGTCAGCCTTCCGCGCGCCGGCGCGACCAGCCTGACCGTGTTCAATTCGGCGGGTCAGCAGGTTGCCACCCTCCTTGACGGAACGCTCAGCGCGGGCGAACACACGGTCGAATGGGACGGCACCGATGACCGCGGCCGCCACGTGGCGACCGGCGTCTACTACTACCGCCTCGCGGCCGGTGATTTCGTTCAAACCCGGAAGATGATGCTTCTAAAGTAAGCGTCGAAGACCGTTTCCCTCTTGTCTCTCTGGCACTCGCCCGGCGGCATGACACCCGATGCCGCCGGGCTTTTCTTTGCCGGCTCATGCGATTACCCCGCCGCTCACCTGCTACCAAAGGCCCTGTAACCGGAGAGACCATTTCGTGATTACCCGCTGTTAGGCTCAATCGGCGCGGGGTGGGGCTGCGTACTAGGTGAGTAATCGAATCGCTGCCTCAGCTCATAACCGTAACAACGGAGGACCCAATATGAAACGGTACCTTGTCGTACGCACTTTCCCCGAGGGACTCCATCTGCCGATGGATGACCAGGGCAACGGCGTCTGTCAGAACGTAATCAAGAATAACGCCGAGGAATCGGTGTTCTGGGTTCACTCTTACGTGACTCCGGACAAATCGAAGACATTCTGTATCTACGACGGCCCCTCGCCCGAAGCGGTGCGGGCGGCCGCCGGCCGGAACAATCTCCCGGTCGACAGTGTCACCGAGGTCCGCGTGCTGGACCCCTATTTCTACAAGTAGTCCTGACGACAAAGGCCGCCGGCTCCCGCCGACGGCCTCTTTCTTAACCGTCCTCCCCTCCCCTTCCGCGACAAGCCTCAGAGGTCGCCGATATCCGGACCGGACGCTTGGCGCTTTTTCCGGGCGATCAGCGAATACGTCAGCATCCCCACCACAAACCCGATCAGGAGCATGAGCGGGATCAGCAGGATCTGGGATATGGCAACCTGCCAGAACAGAAAGCGGAAAGTCACAACCGCGGTGTTCTGGAGCAGAACGACAATCAGCAGCAGGATGACCACCGCGATGATCACCTGTTTGACGGTGCGCATCGGATTGGAACCGGCCGGATCTGGCATACTATCTTCTCCCCTTGTGCTGCGCCGCGGCTAGCGTCGTCCGCCGCCGAAGGCGATTCCGAGCAGGACCCGGATGTCAGGTATGTCACCGACACCGGCGCGAAATTCGAGGTTGTAGGCGTTGGTCGCGCCCATCGGCAGCATTACCCCGCCGACCAGCGAGAGCCCCAGTTCGCTGTTGCTCGTGTGGTTGTTGTGATCGAACACGGCAAGCGTCGGCCCGGCGCCGGCGTACAGGCGCGCGCTCGATCGGGGTAGCGAAAAGGGCAATTGGAAGTCGGCGTTGAACACGTACGATGTGTTGTTGTCGCCGAATCCCATATCGAAGCTCGGGGCAAAGTCGAGCGGCCCGGCCGCATTCCCCCATGATCCCTGCAGCCCGATCACGAATTGATCGGGGTTGACGCTCAATCCGGCCCGCCCTCCGAAACTCATCGCCGGCCCCGCGGCCGTGGCGGTCGCGCCGGCAGCGAGGGTAATCAGCGAGACGGTCAGAATCGGCGACCAAAAACGGGCATACTTCATAGTTACGTCCTTTCAGCTTGATGGGAATAATCTAATGTGGCGGCTTATGCAAAAACAACGGAAAACGGCAGTCATTCCGGTGCCGGCCGCGGTTGCCGGCTGAACCGGTGCCGGATAAAAAAACCGGCGGCCGGAAGGGCCGCCGGTGAATTATCACGCGAGGGACTGAAAGCCCGACTATTCCTTCTCCGTTTCGGCTTCGTCGGAGCCGCCGTCCTCGGCTTCTTTCTGCGCCTGGGCGACCTGCTGCTTCAGTTCTTCCGGCATGGCATCAGCCAGGGCGCCCGACGGTTCGGCCGGACGAGGCGGCTGGTACTTATAGTCCTCGGCCTCTTCCTCGACCTCGGCGGCCGGTTCCGGGCTGCCGCCGACTGCGGACTCGCCGCCGCTGACCGGATGGGTGGCAAGGAAGTTGTCGAGTTCGGAGCGTTCACGCTTCTTGTAATAGGCCGACACGCTCAGCACGATCTTGTGCTGGTTGCGATCGAACTCGATCACCTGCAGCGGGACTTCGTCGCCCTGGTTGAAGACGCCGGTCGGATCGGTGAGATCCTTGCGGCCGAGCTGGGTCGACGGCACGAAGCCTTCGACCTCGCCGTCGAGTTCAACCACGACGCCGCGATCCATGACGCGGGCGACGGAGCCGAGACACTCGGAGCCGACGCTGTACTTCTTGGCGATTTCGGGCCACGGATCATCCTCGAGCTGCTTGAAGCCGAGCGAGATGCGGCGGTTTTCGTGATCGACCTTGAGAATCTTGACGTCGATCTTGTCGCCCTTTTTCATCATCTCGGACGGGTGCTGCACGCGTTTGGTCCAGGACATGTCGGAGATGTGCACCAGACCGTCGATGCCCTCTTCCAGTTCGACAAAGGCGCCGAACGCGGTGAGGTTGCGCACCTTGCCGGACACGACCTGGCCGACCGGGTACTTATCTTCGATCGTCGTCCACGGATCCGGTTCCATCTGCTTGATGCCGAGCGAGATCTTCTCGTTGTCCTTGTCGACCGAGAGGACCACCGCTTCGACTTCGTCGCCGACGTTCATGATCTTGGACGGGTGCTTGATATGCTGGGTCCAGGACATTTCGGAAATATGAATGAGGCCCTCGATACCCTTCTCAAGCTCGACAAAGGCGCCGTAGTCGGTGATCGAGACGACCCGGCCCTTGACCTTGCGGCCGAGCGGGTACTTCTGCTCGATGTTCTCCCACGGATAGGGGGTCATCTGCTTGAGGCCGAGCGAAATGCGCGAGGTCCGTTCGTCGAAGTCGAGAATCTTGACATCGATCTTGTCGCCGAGCGAGACCAGTTCGGAAGGATGACGGATGCGGCCCCACGACATATCGGTGATATGCAGCAGACCGTCGACACCGCCGAGATCGATGAACACGCCGAAATCGGTGATGTTCTTGACGATCCCCTGGCGAACCTGGCCGACCGCGATCTCGTTGAGCAACTGCGCCCGCATATGTTCGCGCTCCTCTTCGAGCACGACCCGGCGCGAGACCACGATGTTGCGGCGGCTTTTGTTGATCTTGATGATCTTGACTTCCATTTCGTCGCCGATGAGGGCGTCGAAATCGGGCACCTGGCGCAGAGCGACCTGGGAACCCGGCAGGAAGGCGTCGACCCCCATGATGTCCACCACGAGTCCGCCCTTGATACGGCGGGCGACGCGGCCGGTGATCTTGTCACCGGAGTCGTGGACCTCGCGGATCTTCTCCCAGACCCGCATGAAGTCGGCTTTCTGCTTGGACAGGATGAGCTGTCCGTGGGAGTCTTCGATCTGCTCGAGGAAGACCTCGATCTCGTCACCGACGGCGATATTCAGCGGCTGCGTGAACTCACCCATCGGAATGATACCTTCCGACTTGAAGCCGACATCAACGATGACGTCGTCGCGCGAGACACCGATCACGGTGCCGGCGACAACCTCGCCTTCCTTGATGTCCTTGATGGTCGCGTCGTACATCTCGACCATCTGCTGGTACTCGTCGGCGTCGTAAACGACTCCGGCGACATCCGTGATACGCATCGACTGAATTTCAGGCTCGGCCGGTTTCGTCGGTTCGACGACCCGGGTCTTCGCCTTTTCGACCATCCGTTTGTGACGGTCGGTAACAACTCGTTCGCGGCGGGCCTGTTCTTCGACCCGGGCGGCGGCCAGATTGGGATCAACTGCGGTCTTGGCGACCTTCGTCTTGACCCTTCTCGATTTGCTGGTGGCTGATTGGGCTTTGCGCTTGGAAAGCTTCTGAGTTGCGGGGTTTGAGGGTTTCTTGGCTTCGGCCATGTGTACTGTAAAAAACCTCCTTACTGTGGTTCCGACAGCTTGGGATTTTCCCGCATGCGGGAAGACCGTCGGAATGGGCGCCGGCCCTTGCCTGACAACGACCGGCAACC
Organism: uncultured Ignavibacteriales bacterium; assembly: GCA_964414435.1. Classification (GTDB taxonomy): domain Bacteria; phylum Zixibacteria; class MSB-5A5; order GN15; family FEB-12; genus JAGNLV01. The sequence continues at coordinate 9,947 of CAYPYM010000057.1, forward strand.
TCCACTATACGATATGGAGCGGGAAAAGCAAGGCCTTTCTCCACATACTCTGGTCGGCTGAGAACCGCTTCTGATTAACCGATTACCTGCCGGCGAAGTTCGGCAATCCGGTCCATTACGTCCCGGGAGATGGCGAAATAGTCGTCCTTGGAGTCGCCAAACGATTTCAACCAGTCGCCCGAAAACGGC